>JAWXBO010000120.1:0-10754 GCA_034440175.1 Alphaproteobacteria bacterium | reverse complement strand
GGGAATGCTCGTCGATGTGAGGTGAGTGCTGGCGTTAAGGGCGGAGTGGCGATCAAGCCGTCAGGCGATCGCGCCGATAATTCGTGCCAGAGGTATGAATATGTTTGTCATCGCGTGCTTTCCAATGCCGCCCCCCTCGGGACCCGGGCGGGGTGTAGCAGGGGTTGGGGAGAAGGTCAAAGCGGGGGTCGGGTGCCTACACCGCCGCTGCCAGGGTGCGCACGCGGGTTTCGATTTCCACACCGATCTCACGTTGCGCCTTGCGCAGATCGTGGTCCGATTGCAGGTTCAGCCAGAATGCCGGGGTAGTGCGCGAGCCGGTTCTGACTCAGTCCGTGAGTCTTCATGAACTCCTCGAAGAGAATCCCCCGGGCGGGATGAGTGGCAGTTTGTGTTTGATCTTGGTCATTTGATCCTCAGTGTTTGATCCTCAGTGATAGTCGATGGTGGCGCGTTTGCAGAGGAAGATTTCATCGTTCGACGATCTGCGCGGGCGTGAGGGAGTGCGCTCGGGTTTCGATTTCTGCGCAAGTCGTGCCCGGACTGCTGGTTTAGCCGTAAAAGCGCGTACGGAAGCGGGCGATATAGTCCACGATTTTCTCGCGTTTCAGAAGGTCGTCCTTAACCGGGCTTGCGATGGGCGGCACCATGATATTGGCGAGCAGGCCGTAGGCGACGGCGTCGATTTCCGTCGGGTTGGCGCCCATCAGAAACGGCTTGTCGCCAAGATAGTCTGTCAGCGCGCCTGCGTCGCCGATTCCTATGGCGTGGATTTCATCGCTCGAGTGCAGACCGATGCCGTGGCCGCGCAATTGCTTTTTCACGTTGCGGCGCGCAAGCGGTCCTATGATCCGGCGCATCGGTGCCGGGATGCCGCCAAGGACGATGTTGCGAAAGATCCGCCAGTTTGGTTCGACCACCCAACGGTCATAGACCATCGTCCAATAGAGATTTTCCTCAAGCATGCGCTTGAGCGCGCGCGCGGCGCCCCTTTCCGCTGGGGTGAGGCCTGCGTCGGGATCGACGCCGAAACGTTGGCGCAGATAGTCGATGATGAAACTGGAATCGCCGATCTTCTTGCCGTCATGCTCGATCCAGGGTGCCTTTCCCTTGGGTGCGCCGAAGGGTGTCGCGTCGATGACCGTCTGATGATCGATGCCGGCGAGGCGGAGATAGGCGTCGAGTTTCAGGCAGAACGGACTGACCGACGGGAGGCCCCAGGCGCCTGCAAGATGATGGACGATTAAGTTCGAGGCTTTCGAATTCGACATTGGTGGTTCTCTCCGGCCGGGGGCATGACGCCGCCATCGGGGGCCACATTCTCCCGGGTGGCGGGCGAATGGCAAGCACCAGTGGATGGGAGAACGTTTCGGATTTGACTTGTCCAAACCCACCTTTTCGGAGGCGCTCGGGCCGTGGCGCTCGGCCGGGATTTGTTGCCCGCAGCGGCCGTGACGGTGGCTGCTTGCCAAGAGGGCTCGCATGTCTTAGGCAACGCGGGCTTGAGGCCGAAATTGAGCCTTCGCCATTGAAAGGACACTCCCGTGCAAACCGGTACCGTAAAATTCTACAACAGCCAAAAGGGCTTCGGCTTCATTCAACCCGACGACGGCAGCAAGGACGTGTTTGTCCATGCGACGGCGTTGGAGCGCGCGGGCCTGCGCGGCCTCAACGAGGGTCAAAAGGTTTCCTTCGACACGAAGGAAGATCGCGGCAAGATCGCGGTCAATGCCCTCCAGACCTTGTAGCTGAGGCGGGCGGCCCGGTTATTCGGCCGCCTTCACCTTCGCGAAGTCGCTTGCGTCGTGGCGTTCGGGGAGTTGGCTTGCGGGGTCGCCCCAGGCGCGGTTGACCATGCGGCCGCGTTGGACTGCCGGGCGTTTGGCGATGGCGTCGGCCCAGCGGTGGACGTTTTTGTATTCGTGGACGCTTAGAAACTCGCCGGCTTCGTAGAGCACGCCTTTGACCAGCGCGCCGTACCAGGGCCAGATCGCCATGTCGGCGATGGTGTAGTCGGCGCCAGCGATGTATTCGCTTTGCGCGAGTTGGCGGTCGAGGACGTCGAGCTGGCGCTTGACCTCCATGGAGTAGCGGTCGATGGCGTATTCGATCTT
Source organism: Alphaproteobacteria bacterium (assembly GCA_034440175.1). GTDB lineage: Bacteria > Pseudomonadota > Alphaproteobacteria > Micropepsales > Micropepsaceae > SZUA-430. Next base: position 8,640 of record JAWXBO010000120.1, on the reverse strand, counting down.
GATGGGCGCGTAGGCATAGAAATGTCCGAAACCGCCGCCGAGGAATGGGGCCGAGCCCATCTGCCAGAAGAGCCACGACAGGCACTCGGCGCGCTTGGCCGCATCGGCGGGCAGGAATTCGTTGCCGAATTTTTCGGCGAGATGCATCAAGATGGCCCCGGATTCGAAAATGCGGATGGGCTTGGCGGGATTGGAGCGGTCGAGCAATGCCGGGATTTTCGAGTTGGGATTGACGGCGACGAAACCCGAGCCGAACTGGCTGCCGTCAGAGATGCTGGTCATCCAAGCGTCATATTCGGCGTCCGTGTGGCCCTTGGCCAGCAACTCCTCGAACATCACCGTCACCTTTACGCCGTTTGGGGTGCCCAGAGAGTAGAGCTGAAACGGGTGCTTGCCGACGGGCAGTTCCTTTTCCTGCGTCGCGCCCGCGATGGGGCGGTTGATATTGGAAAAGCGGTTCACCGCCTCTTTGTTCCAGGCCCAGACTTTGGGCGGCGTGTAGGCGGGTGTGTCGGTCACTCTCTGTACTCCAAGCGTCAAGGATGCGTTGACTTAAACCATTTGGCCGGACGGCACGCTAGACATTTTCCGACTGAGGGGATTGAGACATGACAGACTCCAACCTATAGGTTTGGGCATGCCAACCAGGAGATTTTCGGCGATGTTCGAATACAAAGACGGGGCGACGGTTTGTGAAGGGTATGTGGCGAGCGACGGGGCACCGGGGCGCAAGCCTTGTGTACTGATCGCGCATGCTTGGGCCGGGCTCTTTGATCAAGAGCGCGCCAAGGCCGAGGAATTCGCGCGGGCGGGTTATGTTGGGTTTGCGATTGATACCTATGGCAAGGGCGTGCGCGGGAATCCGGCTGGCGACAACAGTGCTCTCATGGGGCCGTATCTGCAGGATCGCGCGAAGTTGAGGCAACGCTTGCTGGCGGCTGTTGACGCTGCGAAAACGCGGCCTGATGTTGATCCCAGCAAGATCGCGATCATCGGTTATTGCTTTGGCGGATTGTGCGCGCTGGATGTGGCGCGATCGGGCACTTCCGATGTGAAAGGCGCGGTGAGCCTGCACGGCATATTTGCGCCGCCCGGTCTGGGAGCGCAGGGCAAAGTCAAAACCAAGGTGTTGGTGCTGCACGGTTGGGACGACCCGATGGCCAAACCCAATGACGTGCTGGGCCTGGCGAAGGAAATGACGGAGGCTGGTGCCGACTGGCAGATCCATGCCTATGGGCACGCAATGCATGCCTTCACGGTTGAGGCGGCGAATGCGCCGGAGAGCGGCGTCAAGTACGACAGGAATGCCGACAAGCGTTCGTCGGCGTCCACGGCGGCGTTTCTGAAAGAGGTGTTTGAGTAAACACTAGCCCTTGCCACCCGGCAGGTCTTTGCCGAAATTTTCGCGCTCGTTGACCCTTGGGAAAGGCTCATCGGGAACCGGCACACCAAGGAAGCGGCAGAGTGGGTCCCAGCCTTCTGAGACCTGGAAGACGAGCAGGCGTTCGGGTGCGATGGTGCGTTTGACGTCCTCGATGTGCGCTTGATGAACGGCGATGCAGTGCTCCCGGTCCAGCAGGTGATCGGCGAAGGTGTTTGTCGCGATCAGCTTTCGCGCCAGCCGGGCGACGTGCACAAGATAGGGTGGCGCGAGCGCCAAATCCATCAGCATGATCTGAAAGATCGTGGAGATGCAACTGTCGTACCAATTGTTCATATCGCGGACTGTGAGAATGACTTTTGCCTTGGGATAGTGCGCCGCCTGCTGGCGATAGAAGGCGCAGCCCGGCCAATCGACACTGGCGCTATAGCCCTTGAACACGACGTCCCAATCGACAGGGACACCATCGGCGGCGGCCATCCAGTGTGCGGCGAAGGGTGGATTGGCGATGACTTCGGCCATGTGATAGCAGGGGCCGAAGCCCAAGCGCTCAAGGGCTGCCTTCATTGAAAGGGTTCCGGTACGGCCGAAACCGGCACCAACTATCTCGAGGGTCATTTCGTCAGAGCTCCGCAGCCATGAATGGTTTGGCGCTTTTATGCCAGGATGAATTCCAATGCCAGAGCTCGCTCAGGGCGCGGCACGGTGGCTAAATGGAAAGTGAAGCGTCAGAGCGAAAGGGTAATGGGTATGAGAGGTCTTGTTTTTGCAGCAGTTGTCGTGATGTCCGCCAGTGGCGCTGCTGCAGGTGCTGGTGAAATTGAGGACGGCTTGGCGGCGGCGCGCGCGAAGATTGCAGCGGCGGCTACCACATCGCGGGCAAATGCCAATACGCCCGAAACCAAGGCGATCGTCGAGGCTGATTTGGCGTTTGCGGCGGACGCTGCCAAGCGCGGGGCGGCACTGGCCTTTGCCTCGCGTATGCATCCACAAGGCAAGTTGATGCCGGCGCGTCAACCGATCGCGGTTGGGCCGGAAGCTGTTGGTGCTGTGTTCAAGGGAGACACGTCGCTTTGGGAATGGTCACCGGTCGAAGCGGTCGCGCAGGGTGATTTGGGCGTGACCTGGGGCATTGCCTCGATCTCTGGCAAAGGCGAAGACGGCAAGGCTTTTGCAGTGACGACGCGTTACACCACGGTGTGGCGCAGGGATGTGGCGGGAGTGTGGAAGATCTGGATCGACGTCGGCACGCCGGGACCGTTGCCCTAGCAGGCCTATTTCGCCGGAGGTGCCGCGAGTGGCGGGCCGGTGAATTCGGCTTCGATGATGATCTCGACGTTGTCGCTAACGCCCATGGTTGTGCCGGGAGCCGGGATGCCTTCCTTGACGCCGAAGGCGGCGCGCTGCAACGAACCGCGAGCGGAGAAGCCTATGCGGGCGTTCGGGTCGAAGGGGTGGCCGGCGTAGCCGCCATTGAAGCTGGCATCCAGAGTCACGGGAAGCGTTACGCCACGAAATGTGAAGTCGCCCTTGATCTTTGCGGTGTTGGCGCTGGTCAATTCGACTTTGGTGGAACGGAAATTCATTTGCGGGAAGCCGGTTGCGTTGAGCCACTTCGCGCCGAGGAGTTCGTCGACGAAACCGGCTGGTGGATTTTCAAGGCCGAGCGAGCGGGGATCAATGGTTGCGGTGATGCTTGATGCGGACGGGTTTGAAGGGTCAAATATCAACTGCGCGTCGAATGAGGTAAAGCGGCCGGTGTAGTTCGAAAACCCGATGTGGTTGACGCGAAAGATCAGGCTCGCGTGCGTCTTGTCGAGCGCATAGGCACCGGCTGGCGCTTCCGTCTTTGAGGGTGCAATGGACGCTGGGACCGGAGCGGCGAGCGCGACGGGTTGCGGCGGCGCTTCGGCCTTGGATTTTGTATCCTCGGCGGGCGAACAGGCGGCCAGTGCGAGGACGGCGCAGGCGTGTATCAATCGTCGCATGTCATTGCTCCACATTTTCCGAAGGTTTGCGCATTTGCCGTAGAAACTGCAAGGCCGATTTGTCCGCTTCTCGGGCTGTGCGAGGTTCACTATGGTCCGGCGCATGAGCGCCATTGTTTCGATTCAAAACCTGACCAAGACGTACAAGTCCGGACTTCAGGCCCTAAAACCCATTTTCCTCGACATCAAACGGGGCGAGATTTTTGCTTTGCTGGGGCCGAATGGCGCGGGCAAGACCACCTTGATCAATATCGTGTGCGGGATTGTGACGCCGTCGAGCGGCACGGTGATTGCGGACGGGCACGACATTCTGCGCGACTATCGCGAGGCGCGAATGAAGATCGGGCTGGTGCCGCAGGAGTTGACGACCGACCGTTGGGAAACCGTGTTGGGCACGACGAGCTTCAGCCGCGGTCTGTATGCGCGGGCGCCCAACAAGGACTATGTCGAGAGCGTGTTGCGGGATCTGTCGTTGTGGGACAAGCGCCATGATCAGCTGCAGACGCTGTCGGGAGGCATGAAGCGGCGCGTGATGATTGCCAAGGCGCTGAGCCACGAGCCGCGCATTTTGTTCCTGGACGAGCCGACGGCGGGCGTGGATGTGGAACTGCGGCGCGACATGTGGGCGCTGGTGCGGCGGCTGCGCGATAATGGTGTCACCATTATTCTGACGACGCACTATATCGACGAGGCCGAGGAAATGGCCGACCGTATCGGGGTGATCAACAAGGGTGAGTTGATCCTGGTCGAGGACAAGGCGTCGCTGATGAAGAAGCTGGGCCGCAAGCAGCTGACGTTGCACTTGCAGGAACCGCTGGCGTCGCTGCCGGCTGAACTTGACGAATGGCATTTGGCGTTGAAAGACGATGGCCATTTGCTGGAGTATGTTTTCGATGCCAATGCCGAGCGCAAGGGCATCGCGTCGCTGCTCAAACGCCTGGGTGAACTTGGGATCGGATTCAAGGACCTCAACACCCACCAGAGTTCGCTTGAGGATATTTTCGTCAGCCTGGTCAGTGAGAAAGGAAACAGCAGATGAGCGCGCCCGCATTCAACACGCACGGCGTTTGGGCGATCTATCGCTTTGAGCTGGGCCGCTCGTTGCGCACGATCTGGCAGAGCCTGGCGACCCCCGTGATCACGACATCACTTTACTTCGTGGTCTTCGGCGCGGCGATCGGTTCGCGCATGGGCGAGGTTGGCGGCGTGAGCTATGGCGAATTCATCGTGCCGGGCTTGATCATGCTGACCTTGTTTACCGAGAGTATATTCAACTCGGCCTTTGGCATTTATTTTCCGAAGTTCACCGGTACGATTTATGAAGTGCTGTCGGCGCCGATATCTCATTTCGAGATTGTGCTGGCCTATGTGGGGGCGGCGGCGACGAAATCGGTGGTGCTGGGGCTGGTGATATTGGCGACGGCGTCTTTGTTTGTACCGCTGCATATCGAGCATCCGCTGGCGATGATTGCGTTTCTGGTGCTGGTTGCCGCCACATTCAGCCTGTTTGGATTTATCATCGGCATCGTCTCTAATAATTTCGAGCAGATGCAGGTGGTGCCGATGCTGGTGGTGACGCCGCTGACATTTCTGGGCGGGGCGTTCTACTCGATCGACATGTTGCCGCCCGGCTGGCGCGAGGCGGCGCTGTTCAATCCGGTGGTGTATTTGATCTCCGGGTTTCGCTGGAGCTTTTTTGGATCGGCGGATGTGGGAGTGGAAGTGAGCCTGGCCGCGACGCTGGCGTTCTTTTTTCTGTGCCTGGGTGTTGTGGGGTGGATCTTCAAGACGGGGTACAGGTTGAAGAATTGAGTCCCCCATCGTCTGCAGCAGCAAGTGCTGCGCAGCCACTTCCCCCGCAAGCGGGGGCAGACTGAAGTTTTGGTGTCATCCCCCGCAAGCGGCAGGGCTATCGCATATGGCCGAACAGTTCGCGGAGGAAGGTGTCGTTCCAGCCTGCAGTTTTGATTTTCTGGCGCAAGGACATTTTTGCGGGGTGGGCGCGCACGACGTTCAGTGCGATCTTTCGCAGGACGGAGAAGTTCTCGGGTGCATAGCCGTTCCTGACCCGGCTGGCGTCCTCGTTGAAGACGACGTCGAGTACCCAGTGCAGCTGGTTCTCAATGGCCCAGTGACTGCGAGCGATCCGAAGCAGCTTAGCGGCGGGCATGCAGGTAGAGAGGAGATAGTAGCGCTTGACAGTGTTTCCTGCTGGCTGGCCGTGCAGGCTCCGGCGCGAGGTGATCCGCGCCACTGCCGCAATGCCCGGGAACTTTCCGCTGACGGCCAGCGTCGTGTTTCGAATGACCGTGGCTCTGCGCCATTCGCGCCGGCCGTGGGTCGATGGCTCGAGCTTTGTGCTTGTGCTGCGTTTCCCGCGACGCGCGAAGCAGCGTTCGGCTTCGGCGAACAACCCCTTCTGGTTCTTTTTGAGTGCCAACACATAGTTGCCGTCCTTCGCAAGCACGCCGGCCGCGAAGCGACGGGTGCAATGCAGCGCATCGGTTGTGACGATGCTGCCCTTCAGGCACAGCGTGGCGAGCACCTCGATGGCGGCTTCCGCCTCGTTGCGGCCGGGTGCCTTGCGCGAGGCCAGGGCCATACGCGCCTCGTTCGCAAAAACATTGACCAGATGCAGCGGCGTGGCGCTCTTTCCGCGCGCATAGGCGCCTCGCAAAGCCTTCCCATCGACCGAAATGACGCCGGTCAGATTTACGCCATTGGCTTTGGCAAAGGCCGCAACGAACTTGCGGAAGGCATGCTCGAACTGCGCCGGATCGAGCGCACCGAACACGCGTCCGAAGGTGTCGTGGCTCGGGATGCCGTGCTCCAGAGGCAAGAGGGTGCGCAAAAAGCTTTCCTTTGCCTCCCCGAACCGGGCCATGTCGCAGGGACCTTGCGCGCCGCACAGCACCGCCGCCAAGGCGATGAACAATATCTCGACAAGCGGGTGCTGGGCGTTCGCCGCCCGGGGATCGCGCAACTGGCGAAAAGCCTGTTTGAACTTGACCATACGACTCACCTTTCAACACGTGAGTCGCCTTCAGAATCCCGTTTCTGCGCAGAGGCAATAGCCCCAAAAAAGCCATATACGATTCCCCTGCCGCAAGCGGGGGCAAGTGGCTGCGCCGCGTTAGCGGCTGCAGGGGATGGGGGGAAGTGTCCCCAGAACTTCCCTCGCCTTTTCGCTGTCTTTTGCGATCTGCGCCTTTAGCGCTTCTAGGCCTGTGAATTTCATTTCAGGGCGCAGGTAGGTGATGAAGGAGACGACAATCTGCTGGCCGTAGATGTCTTCGTTGAAATCGAAGATGTGGACTTCCAGCAGCACATCTTTTTTGTCGAAGGTGGGGCGCCTTCCGAAATTGGCGACGCCGCCATACGCTTTGCCTCCCGCTTCGACGCGCACGGCATAGACGCCCAGGGCCGGTTCCAGATAACCTTCGAGGGACACGTTGGCGGTTGGGAAGCCTATGGTGCGGCCGCGCTTGTCGCCGCCCTCCACCCTGCCCTCCACCGTCCAGTTGTGGCCGAGAAGTGCGGCGGCGGCGTCCGGTTTGCCTTCACGCAGGGCTTCGCGAATGCGGGTTGAGGAGATTTTTGTTTCGGGGCCAGCGCCGACGAGGTCGAAGGTGGTGACGGCAAAGCCGTCGGCCGCGCCGCGGGCTTTGAGTTTCTCAAGGTTGCCGGTGCGGCCTTTGCCAAACTGGAAGTCTTCACCGACAATGATGTGGCGCGCGCCAACCCCCTGAACCAGCACCTTGTCAACGAAGTCGCCGGCACTGAGGGATGCGAGGGCCACGTCGAAATGGAGGGCATAGAGAATATCGACGCCCGCCTGTTCCAGCAGTTTTGCCTTGGCGCGAAAGGGCGTCAGGCGAAAGCGCGGGCCATCGGGCTTGAAGAACTCCTGCGGGTGCGGCTCGAAGACGAGCACCGCCAGCCGATCACCGAGCTTTTTTGCGCGCGCGAGCAAGGCCTGGTGGCCACGATGGACGCCGTCGAAATTGCCGATAGCGACCGTTGCACCGCGCGCGGCAGGACCCAGGTTTTCGTAGTGCCGGAAAATTTGCATCGGGGACGCGATTATTTGTTTCGCGAGGGCACCATGATCAACGCCTCACCCTCTATCACGACCGTGTCGCCAACCTTGCAGATGGTGGACAGAACGGCGCGGCGCTTCTCGGCGATGATTTCGGTGACGGTGCAAATGGCCGTCACGGTGTCTCCGATTTTGACGGGCGCTTTGAAGCGCAGGGTCTGGCTCATATAGATGGCGCCAGGTCCCGGCAATTTTGTGCCAATGACCGTTGAAATGAAAGAAGCCGACAGCATGCCGTGCGCAATGCGGGTTTTGAACGGCGTCTTCTCGGCGAAGGTCTGGTCGAGATGAACCGGGTTCGTGTCGCCCGAGACGCCTGCAAACAGAACGATGTCGGCATCGGTGACGGTTTTACCGTAGGTGGCGGATTGGCCGATTGTCAGGTCTTCAATAAACAGGCCGGTCATGAAGTGTCGCCTTCAAGGGGTGGGGTGGATGTTTGGCGGCAATGTAGGGGTTTGCGGCGTATGAATGCAACCCGCCCGTCACCAGACCAAGCGGCGCATGGCGGCTTTGGCTGTTAGGTTCTGGGCGTGCAGCGTTGACACAATCCTGGCCGGGTCGGGTGTACCATCCTGGTTTGAAAGCTGCGCTTCGTGAATGCCGCCGGTGATGAGCAACGCATCGATGGTGGCGCGTGTGGCGCCAAGGATGTCGGTCTTGAGGCCATCACCGATAGCGAGCCATTTTGTGCGGGGGATCTCGCGACCCGTGGTGAGTATGAGGTGTTGGGCGACGAAATCGTAGACCGGCAGATGCGGCTTGCCGAGATAGATGACTTCACCGCCCTGGTACTCGTAGTCTTGGGCCAGCGCGCCGGCGCAATAGATGAACTGATTGCCGCGTTGCACCTGGAGGTCCGGATTGGCGCAGAAGAACGGCAGGCGAAGGGCCAGCGCCTCGCGCCAATAGGCGGTGTAATCTTCAGGGCCTTCTTTGGTATCGTCGAAGGGGCCTGTACAGACGATGGCTTGTGCTTCGTTCAAACCGACGCGGCTGACTTCCAGGCCGTCGAACAGCGTGAGGTCGCGATCAGGACCGACGTGATGGATTTTGAAATTTGTCCCTGCGGATTTTTCTGCAAGCAGGTTGCGGGTAAGATCTCCCGAGGTGACGAGGGTGTCGTAGGCGTCCGCGCCGACACCAAAACCCTGCAACTGCTCGCGGATGGG
>JAWXBO010000119.1:0-50043 GCA_034440175.1 Alphaproteobacteria bacterium | reverse complement strand
CCCGGCCATGACGAGCTTTTTTGGACTTGGAGGCTCACATCGACGCGCCGACAGCCGTGGGTCAAGCCCGGTCATGACGATGTTGGGGTTGTCGCCGGCTCTTGGTCAATTTCGAACACGCTGGGCTTGACGCGCAGGAAAGAGCCGGCGAGGACGCCGGCGGTCCCAGGGAGGCCGAGACGGCCTGGCCGAAGTAGTGGATGTCTTCAAGCGTCATGTGAGGGTCTTTCGCGCGGTAATTTCAGACGCGTTCGTCACGAACGCCGGGTGACAACAGCGCAACATCGCGATCGGGGTGGAGCTTCGCAAAGCGCGTGTTCACGTAGGCCGTAAATGCCGGACCGAAAAGGTCCATATGCTGCACGCGCCGCCATTCGCGCGCGAAGATCGGAGGCGCGGCCGACGAAGCGACTGAGGCCGCGTGAGCGCGAGACGTCGAACCGGTTGCGTGCGTTTCCGGCGCCGTTCAGCCGATGCACATGCATCGGGTTTGCGACACCCTTGACGCGAAACTCGCCCAAGTCCTCGACGTCAAAGTAACCCCGAACGAGCGCCGCCGTGTTCGCGCTCACGAAGCAGGTGTTCGGCTCGGCCAGGTTCTCCATCCGCTGCGCCAAACCCACCGTGTGTCCCTGCGCCGTGTAGTCCATGCGCAGATCGTCGCCGATCGTGCCGACCACGACCTCGCCGGAGTTCAGGCCCGTGCGCGTCGAGAAGCTCAGGCCATGCTCGCGCTTGAGCTCTGTCGCGTAGCGGGCGATCTCGTCTTTCAGGTGCAGGGCGGCGTAGCAGGCGCGCTGCGCGTGGTCTTCGTGCGCAATGGGCGCACCGAACAGGGCCATGATCCCATCGCCGGTGAACTTGTCGACGAAGCCTTCGAAGCGTTCGACGCCTTCGGTGAGGATGGCGAAAAAGCGGGACATGATGCGCGAGAAGGCTTCCGGGTCGAGGCTCTCGGCGAGTTCCATTGAACCCTTCACATCGGCGAAGAGCACCGTCACCTGCTTGCGCTCGCCCTCAACGCCCGCCTTCGACTGGCGGATCTTGTCGGCGAGATGTTTGGGGGTTTCGCGGACGTGCGTGGGCGCGGGCTGCGTGCCCGACCTCGCACCGCACTCTGCGCAGAACCTCGCACCAGGCGGGAGTTCGGCCTGACAGGTACCGCAGCGCGCCGCGAGGGCGCCGCCACACTCGACACAAAACTTCGCGCGTTCAGGATTATCGCCGCCGCACTTTGAACATTTCACCGTTAAGGCCTTTCAGAGCTTCGAGCGCACAAACGCAAATTCCGGATCATCCACACTTCGCATCCATGAGAAAGTACAAATTACGAAAAACATTGCCGTCTAACCAGCCCCAGGTCCCGCAATGCCACTTCCCCCATCGTCTGCAGCGCCGGCGGCGCGCAGCCAACTGCCCTCGCAAGCGGGGGAAGATAGCAGCTGTTTCGTCTCTTCCCCCGTTTACGGGGAAGTCTCTGCGCAGCGCTTGCTGCCGCAGGGGATGGGGGTTTGTGAACGTACCCCCCAACATCTGCCCCGAACAGCGCTACTTCTTCTTTGTATAAATCAGATCAAACGACGGCTGAAAAGTCTTGCCGCCGTCAACGGACTGTGTCCCTGACTGGCGCACAGTGCCGTTGGCGAGGGGTTCGAATGTCATCGTCACAATCACGTTCTGTTTTTGCGGCGTCGAGACATCGCCGGCGCGCATCTCAAGCTTTGAGCCGGTCCAGGTGCCGGTGTAGTGCACCTGGTCTCCTGTCGCATCAACCCAGGTCTGGTGCCACTTGCCGTCGGCCTGGTCATAAACATTGATCGAATGACCAGAGCCGCCATTTGCACCCTTCCAATTCTCAAGAATAATGCAACCTGCCGCCAGCAATTCGATCTTGCTTTGGCCCGCCGGTTTGCCGCCCGTTGTGGCGATGACGTCCCACTCTCCAAGCCAGAACTTAAACTGCTGATACTCAGCACCCGGACAGCCATAGTTGGGCGGCGCTTGGTTGGCGCCTTGAGCCAAAACGCTTGTAGAGACACTCAAACAGACCAACGCTGCGACGATTATGAGACGAAAGGTCATCATTCCCACTCCCCAAAGACGCAAAAAGACTATCTCATCACCCAGAAACCTTCTGTTCACCTTTAGTTGACATTCTGGCTCAGCGTACTATGGTGCGCCAAATTGCTGATCGCGTGATTTGAACGCGGAGCATGACCGCATGCGGTTGGTAAGTCCTGCGAGAGAGGGCGTTCCGGCCTTGGAAAACACAACGCACTCTCGTTTGGAGTTAGTTAAAGTATAATGTCGTTTGAAAGCCTCGGCCTGAAGGCCGAATTGCTCCGCGCTATCGCGGATTCCGGTTACACCACGCCCACCCCGATCCAGGAAAAAGCGATCCCCGTCGTTCTTGCCGGCAGGGATGTCATGGGCATCGCACAGACCGGGACCGGCAAAACCGCCGGCTTCACCCTGCCGATGATCCAGCGCCTGGCCTCAGGCCGGGCAAAGGCGCGCATGCCGCGCTCCCTGATCCTTGAGCCGACACGCGAGCTCGCGGCCCAGGTGGCCGAGAGCTTTGAAAAGTATGGCAAGCAACACAAGCTGACGATGGCGTTGCTTATCGGCGGCGTGTCCTACGAAGAGCAGGACATCAAAATCATGCGCGGCGTCGATGTGCTGATCGCAACGCCCGGACGCTTGCTCGATCATTTCGAGCGCGGGAAACTGCTGCTCAACGGCGTCCAGATCTTCGTCGTCGACGAAGCCGACCGCATGCTCGACATGGGGTTCATCCCCGACATCGAACGCATCTGCAAACTCATTCCCTTCACGCGCCAGACTTTGTTCTTCTCAGCGACCATGCCACCGGAAATCACGCGTCTCGCCGATCAATTCCTCAGCAATCCCGAACGCATCGAAGTTTCGAAACCGGCGACGGCTGCAACGACGATCGAGCAAAGAATTGTCGGCTTGCCCGCCAACGATCCCAAGCTCAAGCGTGAAGCCCTGCGCCGCGTCATTCGCAGTCAAACCATCGTCAACGGCATTATTTTCTGCAACCGCAAGACCGATGTCGATATCGTTTATAAGTCGCTGAGCAAACACGGCTTTTCAATCGCCGCCCTGCACGGTGACCTTCCCCAGCCCGTGCGCACAAAGACGCTGGAAAGTTTCCGCGCTAATGAAGTTCAGCTGCTGGTCGCAAGCGACGTCGCCGCCCGCGGCCTCGACATTCCGGCCGTCAGCCATATTTTCAATTTCGACGTGCCGATCAATGCCGAGGACTACGTCCATCGCATCGGCCGCACGGGACGCGCCGGCCGCGCGGGGTTTGCCTTCATGCTGGCCGGCCCCAAAGACGTAAAAGCGGTGGCCGCCATCGAAGCGCTCACCGGCATTCCAATTATCAGAGACGAAATGACAGACATCGAAGTCACACCCGACCATCGCCCGCACCGCAGTGACGGCCATCGCAGCTCGTCCAGCACCAGTGGCGACAAACGCCGCGGCGGACGTGATCGTGACCGCAACCGCGGACGCACGCACCAGGGCCCGCATCACGATCAAGTGGCAAGCCTGACCCCAATCGACCAGGCTCCAGCCGTAGTAGCGCCTGCCCCGGTCGTAGCTCCCGTTGCAGAACAGGTCGCCGCTATCGAAGTGGTGGCCCCAACGCCCCAGCCACAGCGCGAACGCCATCACCGCCATGAACGCCAGACTCGGCGCGAAGCTCCAAAAAACCCGCCGGCCCAACAGGCAAAACCTGAGCACCGCCAGCAGCGCGAGCGTCGTCCGCGCCGCGACGAAAGCCAGACCGCGTCATCGCCTTCAATGGGCGATCACATGCCGGCCTTCCTCCTGCGCCCGGTGCCCCAGCACCTGATCAAGCGCAAAAAGGAAACAGAGGTCGCCTAGCGTTTAATCGATCCCGCCAATTGCTTCTGAATGGCCGCCCCATAGGGCGCGCGGATGGCCTTCAGCTGATCATCGACGAACTTCGATGTAGGCTGGCTGTAGATCGCCTTGCGGTGACTGAACTGCCGGAAGCCATCGAGCCCATGGTACGATCCCATCCCCGACGGCCCGACACCGCCAAACGGCAGGTCTTCCATCGCCACATGCATGATCGTGTCGTTGACCGTAACGCCGCCTGAGGTAGTGCGCGTCAACACGCGCTCTTTTTCAGCCGTATCTCCCCCGAAATAATAAAGCCCAAGCGGCCGCGCTTTTGAATTCACGTAACCGATCGCCTCATCAACCGTCTTGTACGTCTTGACCGGCAGCACCGGCCCAAAGATCTCGTCCTGCATGACCTTCATGTCGTCGGTCGGATCGAGAATAAACGTCGGCGCGATCTTGTGATGCGGCTGCTGACGCAAATCTTCCTTCGCGGGATTGACTTCAATGACTTTGGCGCCCTTGGACTTTGCTTCGTCAATATAGCCGCGCACCCGGTCGAAATGGCGCTGGTTGATCATCGACGTATAGTCAGGATTGTCTTTCAGCGTTGGATACATCGCCGTAGCAGCGGCGGTAGCCTGGCTTACAAATTCGTCGCGTTGGCCTTCGGATACCAACACATAGTCGGGCGCCAGGCAGATTTGCCCGGCATTCATCGTTTTGCCCGTCATCACGCGCGCGGCCGCCTGCGCAATATTAGCGCCCTGGCCGATAATCACCGGCGACTTACCACCCAATTCAAGCGTCAACGGCGTCAGGTTTTCTGCCGCCGCACGCATCACATGATAGGCAATCGAGGTAGCCCCGGTGAACAGCAAGTGATCGAACGGCAAGCGGCTGAAGGCATCACCAACGTCTGCACCGCCAAGACACACGGCAATTTCCGTTTCATCAAACACCTTACTGAACATGCGCGCCATCAGCTCGGAACTGACTTGCGAATACTCCGACGGCTTGATCATGCAACGGTTGCCGGCGGCCAGCACGCCAGCCAGCGGTGTGAACGTCAAATTCACCGGAAAATTCCACGGCGCGATTACACCGACCACGCCAAGCGGCTGATAGTGCACCTCGGCTTTGGCCCCGAACCAGCCCAGAATGGCAGGCGTCGTCGTGCGCTTTTCGACCTTCATCCATTTCTTCAGATTGTCGCGCGCATGTTTGAGCGGACCAATGGAGCCCGAAACATCGGTAAACTTGCTCATCTGCGGTGAGCGGCTGCCGAAATCTTTGTTCAGCGCGCCGGCAATTTCGTCCTGATGATCGACCAGCAAACCAATGCAGCGATTGAGACGGTCAATGCGGATCTCCGCACTCGGGGGACCATCTTTGAGATAGGCCGCACGCTGCTTGTCCATGATGGCGCGAAGATTTTGTGGGGCAGATTTTGCAGCTGTGGCGCTGGCGCTCATAGACGGTACTCCTTCGATGCGGTGCTTGGATTCCCTGCTTATAGAGCAAAACAGGCGTCCACCGCAAAGCATCTGCAAACTCTAACGTTACGGAAAGAGCCGCATCAAACCAAGGTAAGCCATTGCGTTGGCCCGAAACCTGTGGTGGCTTGAGCCAAACTGACTTGAGGCTCCCATGACATACGACAACATCATCGTCGAAACCCACAATGGCATCGCAACTCTCACGCTGAACCGGCCGGGGTCGCTCAACAGCCTCAACAAAGGCCTGATCGACGACATCCGCACCGCCCTGCGCGACTTGCGCAAGGACGACAGCGTAAAATCGCTCATCATCACTGGGGCCGGTCGCGGCTTTTGCGCCGGCGCTGACCTGTCGAACGCCGGCTTCAATGACGGCGTCCAGCGCTCGGTAGGTGAAGGCGTCGCCCACTCCATGGAGATCGGCTACAACCCGCTTGTTCGCGATCTCACCAGCTTTCCCAAACCCGTCGTGGTGGCCGTCAACGGCGTCGCCGCAGGCGGTGGCGTCGGATTGGCGCTCTCCGGCGATATCGTGATCGCCGCGCGTACATCCTATTTCGTGCAGGTCTTCACACCGCGCCTCGGCCTCGTGCCCGATATGGGTTGCACCTGGCTCTTCCCCCAATTGTTAGGCCGCGCCCGCTCCCGCGCTTTGGCCATGTTGGGCGACCGTCTTCCGGCCGAGAAAGCCGCCGAATGGGGCCTCATCTGGCAGGCCGTGCACGATGATCAATTGATGACCGAAGCTCTGTTGATCGCCCAACGTCTGGCGAACGGACCTGCTCTGGCCTATCGTGAACTCAAACGCGTGCTCGACGATGCCGCGTACAACTCTCTCGACGAACAGCTTGAAAACGAGCGCCTGACCCAACGCATGCTGGGCGACACCGAAGACTTCCGCGAAGGCGTGACGGCATTTCTCACCAAGCGCGAACCCCAATTCAAAGGCAGATAGAGGAACAATCATATGAATTTCGAACACGTGAAAGTCGACACCGTAGGCCGCGTCGGCGTGTTGACACTTAACCACCCCGAAGTCCTCAATGCCGTCAGCCCGCCAATGCTGCAGGGGTTGTGGTCGGCGATGAATTACATCGACAACCCGCAACACGGTTTCCGCGCCCTCGTGCTCACGGGCGAAGGCCGCGCCTTCTGCGCCGGTGCCAACCTGTCTGGTGGCGCCTCATCGAAAACGTTTGCGCCTGAAGACAGCGACGCAGGCGCAATGCTTGAAACCGCCTACCATCCCTTCCTGCGCCGTCTGCGCAATCTGAAAATGCCGCTGGTGACCGCGGTGAATGGCGCAGCCGCCGGCGTCGGCATGAGCTTTGCGATGATGGGCGACATGATCGTTGCCGGAAAGTCAGCGTACTTCCTGCAAGCCTTCCGCCGCATCGGTCTGGTGCCGGACGGCGGCTCAACCTGGTTGCTGCCACGCCTCGTTGGTCTCGCCCGCGCCAAGGAACTGTCCCTCTTGGGCGAAAAGCTCAGCGCCGACAAAGCGCTGGACTGGGGCCTGATCAACCGGGTCTACGATGACGCGGCGTTGATGCCGCAAGCGCTCGCCTTGGCGGAGGAATTGGCGGCGGGCCCAACTGTCGCATTGAGCCACATTCGTAACCTCTATTGGCAGAGCCCCGACAATACCTACGAAGAACAACTCAACGCCGAACGCCAAGCCCAAAAGCTGGCTGGACGCGCCGACGACTTCGCCGAAGGTGTCAGCGCCTTCCAGGCAAAACGCAAAGCGGAATTCAAAGGCCGCTAATTATCGCCACTGCCCACGATCTCCGGAAAGCGTACAATAATCCGCGCTTGTCCGGACTTCGGGGTCGTGAAATTCGACGTCTTAACCAAGGTCCGAAACGTGCCTTTCACTTGGTATTTTCCAGGCGGCAGCTTTGCCAGCACCCACGCGCTATCACAGCGAACCTGAAATAGCTCAGCACCAAGGGAGTTTGTAACGCTGACATCGACATCCGCCAGGTACTGAGCGTTCCCACCTGCAAACTCGAGGCGCACAGGAAAGGCCTTCCATCGCGGATCGGACTGCGCCTCATCGCCGATGCCTGTGCACGCCAATTCAACGCCGTTCACTGTGACGGGTTCATCAGCTGGCAACCTGGTGATCTCCTCGGCCGCCGTCACTCCGGTCCATAGAAGCGCGACCGAAGCGGACGTGATCGCAAGTGTAAATCGATTCATTTGAAACCTCCACAATGCAACGAATCACCCCCGGCTCAAGCTATCAATAATTTACCCGCGAAGTGATGGCACCATCGACGATAAAGTTGGCACCTGTCGTAAATCCTGAAAGTGGACTCGCGACAAACACGGTTGTATTTGCGATATCCTGCGGCGTGCCCATGCGGCCCAACGGATTACGCTTCATCGTTGCCTCAAACATTTGCGGTGCGTTTTGTTCAACCATCTGCCACGTGCCACCCTTGAAGTAGATGGTGCCCGGCGACACAACGTTGACGCGTATCTTTTTCTTTGCATATTCCTTGGCCAAACCTTTGCCAAAATGGATCATCGCGGCTTTGATCGCACCGTAGGCCTGCGCATTTTGCGTCTCGGCCGCTGACACCGATGAAATCATAACGAACGAAGCGTCGCCTCGTTCCGCCGCAGCTTGCTCAAGATGCGGCCGCGCCGCTTCAAATGCGTTCGCCGCACCCAGAATGTCGATTCTCAACAGCGATTCCCACGCCTCCGCATGCGCCCCCATCACCAGGGCACTGGCGTTGGAAACCAGAATGTCGATCCCGCCAAAAGTGTTGGCAACGTCTGCGACCCAAGCCTTCAGCTCTTCACCTTTTGCAATGTCGACAGGTGCGCCCGTAGCCCGCACGCCCCTCTTTGCCAATGCCGCAACCGTTTCCTCAACCTGCTCGCGATTACGGGCACAAATAGCGACATCTGCGCCCTCCCCAGCCAGAGTCTCGGCAATGGCGCGTCCTATACCGCGCGTGCCACCCAAAACAATTGTCCGCTTGCCCTTAAGTTGCAGGTCCATCATGCGTCTCCCTATCTGCTTCACATCAGCAGAAAGACTCTCGCAAGAGCACGCAAGCGAAAAGCGCCAGTCAACCCGGATTAGTCACAGGCGCCTCGGCCTAGGTCACTATTCAATTCCAAATGCAAACGCGTTGGGAACAAAGCGAATAACCGGCGCTCCTTCAGCAAATCCTACCTGTGCAATGCTGGCTGGTGTAAACGGCACCGAAATGTTGGTAAGCCTCAGCGTGTCGAGTCCGCTGGCAAACGCCTGCTGAATCGATGCCATAAGTTCACTCACCGGTACGTCATTCTTTGAGATAAAAGTTTTCCGGTCATCGGGCGCACGCTCAGGCAGCTCTGCCCACTGACCGTTCGCCGCACGCGGAATGCGCACGAAGAACCCCCTTCGCGCGTGAAACCGCCCCAGTTGCGGCGTCGAAAAATTTCCGATCAAGACCAAATCGTAGCCCTGGGAACGCAATTTTTCCCGGTTCATCCGAGCCCACAGCGCCTTTATCTCTTTGTATTTTGTCTGAATATCCACGATCGTTGTCTTGCTGACGAGGTCAATTTCGACCGCGCGCTTGAACCCGTCTGGCGCCGGCAGATCGACAGACTGCTCCACCCAAAGCGTCTCGAACCCACTAATCTCGATCTTCTCAGCCTTCGCCGGCGTCCAATTTGGCTGTTGAGCGGTTTTCCATTTTTCCGAACCTGCCTGCCGCAGCCAAACATCATTGGCACCGCGCACAAAGACAAATTCTTCGAACTGAGTGGTGCCAGGTTTTCGAACATTCACCTGCGCCTTCGTATAGTAGCCCTTCTCGGCACCATTGAGCAAAACGCTCTCAAACATCCGGTCGGCACCCTCAATCAGCCTGAGTTTGTCAACGAATGTACCAGCATCAGCCAAGGACACGTTTACGTAAAGCGACTTGGGATGGGCGGCGCGCGCTTGTGTCTCTCCCGAACTCAACAGTTCAAACCTGTAGCCGTCACCAAGATCCAGGTGCTTGACTGCATCCGCTCCCCACGCCGAAGCCGAACCCCAAACGGCGATGCAAAAGACTGCGCCGAAACGCGCTAAATTTCTGACCACGGCGACCCACCCTTTTTGGAGCATTTCCGGCAAAAGTCTAAGTCAGCCGAAACCCGGTCTGCAACACGCGCTTTTCGCGATCTTGTTGTCTCGCGCATCCCGTGGGAGAGTGCCGATACATGAGGCTGCTGTTCACCATAGCGATAACGCTTTTCAGTCTGTGCATTGCGGCAGCAAGCGCAGGTTCGCTCGATAAAATGGAGCGCGCGCCGGCCGCCTGGCGTGGCCCTGTCTTTAAACCGAACTATCGCTTTCCCGCCAAATTCGAGACAATCCCAGAGCCTTGGGCCGCCATAAGTTTTCGCCAGGAGCCCGAGCGTTATCTGCGGACACTGTTGCACTATGCACTCGAAGGCCAGGATCGCATCCACTGGCGCCTTCAAAACAACACCCTCAGAAACTGGTATCACGTGCCCTGGCTGGGACCTGGTGCCAATGGGCGCGAATTCATCCACGGCCTGACCCGGGCGCCCGATCTTCAGCCAGGCACGCTCAACCCCTCACAGACCGCTTGCCGGCAAAACTGGGCGCTGGCATTTTACAATCAAAGTGGCGGCGCTGTTCTGGGGCGCATTTGGGGACACGGTAACCGCGATCCAGATCTGGGAGCCCTGCCCTTTCCGCCTGCAACCGTAGCGGTCAAACTTGTGTTCACCAGCGCCTCCGCAAGTGACGATCCCGGTCTCACAGGCGCGCCGGAACTGGTTGCAAACATTCATGCCGAAGCCCGGACAAACCAGAATGAATGCACGCCGGCCATTCGCCCAAATGGCAAACCCGCCGCAAGAAGGCCGCAAACACTTCGCCTGATTCAGTTCGACATTGCCGTCAGAGAACAGCGCGCCAGCTACAAGACCGGCTGGGTCTTTGGCAGCTTTCGCTATGACGGCAACATCCCGGGCGCAAACGCATGGGACAAACTGGTGCCCATGGGCCTCATGTGGGGCAACGATCCAGCCGTGTCAGACGCGGGCGAGAAACCCCGTCAAAGCATCGTCTTCAAAGGGTATGAAACTTTAGGCCGCAACGGTCGCATGAACGGCATCGTCGACGACCGCGCCTCGGCCTGCTCCTCGTGTCACATGGCCGCCCAATGGCCTACAGTCGCACCGATGTCAGCACCAGTGCCTTGGAGCGAAGCACGCTGCTGGTTCAGGAACCTCGATGCCCGCTATCCATTTGGTTTTCCGCCCGGCCAGAAAAGCGGCTGTGGTGACCCGTCAGCACTGGAAGAACTCTCCGCCCTGGACTTTTCCCTTCAACTCACTATCGCGCTGCGCAACTGGAGCCTTGAAAAACTCAAACACCGCACGACAGCACGCACAAAACTGGGTTCACTCAAGCGACTGGGCAACGGCACCTTGACGGTCAACGGCCTCTCCGTTGTCCCCCTCAGACAATAGTTACGTTTTCTTTGCTGTCTTGCGCCGTGACACCAAAGGCAATTCCCTTGGTGCACCACCAGACTTTCCAAGTGCCTTGGCCTTACCCCTGCCAGAGGCGGCGGTCTCATACGAACGCCGCGCCCACTGCGCGAGTTCATCGGTGTCATCGAACAGCCGCGATGGCACTTCAAGATAGCTCATTGCCATGATCTCGCCGTTCTTGTTCTTAAACGTAAACGGCTTTGCCCCTTCCGCTTCAAAGGCCGGACGGGTGGCATCATTTGCCTTCAGAAAAAGTCGATCATCTGCTATCAGTGCGAACATTTGCTCCCGGTAGTAAACGCCCGCTCCGCCGAACATTGGTCTGATCGTCACTTCACCAAATTCGGTCAGGACATCGGTTACATATTCGCGAAACTTCGCGCTCACCACCATTGTGACTACTGCACCGCTTGCTTGAGCGCTACCGACTCCCCGCACCCGCAGGCGCTGGTCTGGTTTGGGTTGTTGAACACGAAGCGCGCCTGAAGCTTGTCGCGCACAAAGTCCATCTCGGTCCCGATCAAGAACAGAATGGCCTTCGGGTCGATGAGCACGCGCACACCTTTGTCCTCGACGACCTCATCCAGTGGATTCTGCTTCTCGGCATAGTCCATCGTGTAGCTCATGCCCGCACAACCCACATTCTTCAAACCCACGCGAATGCCGACAAAAGCCTTCTCACCCTTCGCCATCGCCAGTTTGATCTGCTCTGCCGCAGCATCGGTGAGACGCAGCGCTTTTGGGCGCTCGCGGCGGGGGCGGATTGGCAGCTGAACATCACTCATAACGCACCTGATACCTCAAAACATGTTGAGTTCGAGTTTAGCTTCTTCAGACATACGCGCCGGCGTCCAGGGCGGATCAAACACCATGTTCACCGTGACTGCGCCGACGCCTGGCACACGCGCCACCGCATCCTTGACCCATCCGGGCATTTCACCCGCGACCGGACAGGCAGGCGCCGTCAACGTCATGTCGATCGTAATGTCCTTGTTGTCGCCAACATCGATCTTATAGATAAGACCAAGTTCGTAAACATCAACAGGGATTTCCGGATCAAAAACGGTCTTGAGCGCTTTCACCAGTTCCGCTGTCAAGGCCTCAAGCGCTTCCGGCGCCACACCTTCCGATACAGATTCCATCACCGCGCTCATGAAAAAATCTTCCGCGCCTTTTTCAGCGCTTCCACAAAAACATCCACTTCGTCACGTGTATTGTAAAATGCGAACGAAGCCCGGGCCGTCGCCGTCACGCCAAGCCTCTCCATCAAAGGCTGTGCGCAATGGTGCCCAGCCCGCACCGCCACGCCTTGCTGATCAACAATCGTCGCCACATCATGCGCATGGGCGCCATCCATGGTGAACGAAACTATCGAGCCCTTTTCTGGCGCTTCGCCCTGAACCATGATCCAATTAAATCCTTTCAACCGCCCGGTCGCATAGGTCAACAGATCATGCTCATGGCGCATCAACACAGCCCGGTCAAAGCCTTGCAAATAGTCAATCGCCACTCCAAGCCCCACGGCCTCGATTATGGGCGGGGTTCCTGCTTCAAACCGCTGCGGCGGCCGTCCATACGTGACGCGATCAAAGTGGACCTCGTCAATCATCTCACCCCCACCGCGAAACGGCGGCAAGCGCTCAGCCCATTCGGCCGACATGTAAAGCACGCCAATCCCGGTCGGCCCATAAAGCTTGTGCCCGGTCGCAACATAAAAATCACAACCCAGATCCTGCACATTGACCGGCAGATGCACACTTGCCTGGCAGCCATCAAACAGAACCGGAATGCCTCGCGCATGCGCCAGCTGCACAATCTCCTTCGCAGGTGTCAGCGTGCCCAGAACATTTGACATATGCGTTAGCGCCACGATACGCGTGCGCGGGGTCAACAATTTCTCAAACGCCTCAAGATTGAATGAACCATCATCGCGAATTGGCGCCCATCGGATAGCGGCCCCCCTGCGCTCACGCAAAAAATGCCACGGAACGATATTCGAATGGTGCTCCATTTCGGAGAGCACGATTTCATCGCCTGCACTGAAGGATTGCCCCAAAGCGTTGGCGACAAGGTTGATCGAGTCGGTACCGCCACTCGTGAAAATGACCTGCGCCGCCGAAGGCGCGTTAATGAACCCGCGCACTTTCTCACGTGCGGCTTCATAGGCATCCGTCGCCTTGTTCGACAGCGCGTGCAAGCCACGATGCACATTGGCGTAAGACGTCTGCATCACATCGGTCATCGCATCCATGACCGCTTTCGGCTTTTGAGCCGACGCGGCATTGTCGAGGTAGACCAGTGGCTTGCCGTTCACACGTGTGGCCAATATCGGGAAGTCTTGCCGCACGCTTTCAACATCAAAAACGCGACCGCCTGCATGAATGGGAACCGGCATGTTCACAATGCAAGCCCTTTCATACGGCACGCAAGCCAGTGCTCCACCTCATCACGATAGGCGTCGGGTATACGCTGCGCGATTTCTCCCATAAACGCTGAAACCAGTATGCCGCGTGCTTCCTGTTCAGGAATACCCCGCGACTGCAGGTAAAACATTTGGTTGGAGTCAATTGATCCGATCGTGGCGCCATGCCCGCATTTCACATCGTCAGCGAATATTTCCAGTTCCGGCTTTTGATCAATCTCCGCCCCAGCCGACAGAAGCAGCGCCCGCGACATCTGATGGCTGTCCGATTTTTGCGCCTCAGGTCTCACAACCACTTTGCCCTGAACAACGCCACGGCCGCTGCCGGATGCCACGCCCTTTGCCAGAATTCGGCTGGTTGTATGGGCGGCCTCATGAACAACTTCCAGCGTATAGTCCGTATGTTGGCTGTCTCCTGCCGCATAGGCGCATGCCAGATCAAACGAAGCCCCGCTCCCCGCCAAACGCGCACACATTTGCTGCCGCGCTATCGCAGCGCCCGATGACATAATCACGCTCTCAAACGAGGCATCCCGCCCCAGTTCAACAAAATCCTGTCGCATGACCAGATGCGCGCCTTCGCGTGCCGACACCCGCAAATGTCCAAGCCGCGCCCCCGGTTCAAGAACAAACGAAGTGACCGCCGTGCTCAGGCTTTGCTGCTCAACGCAACCATCATCCAATTCAATCAGCGTCAGCTCGGCCCCTTCCTCCAGCGCCACCACCGCACGGGTATGCGCAGCGGTCCCCGCCTCAGACAGCAACGAGCGCAGCACCACTGGCCGGTCCACTTTCACACCCCGGCCAACCCGGACCAAAACGCCGCCATTGGCGAAGGCAAGGTTCAAGTTCTCCATCACCAACTCACCTGGCTGCAACCACTGGCGCAACCACAATGACGGCATGGCGAGAGCTTGAGCAAGGTCGAGAATTTCCAAACCATCCTGACAACTTGCCGCCGCCGGTACACTCAGGGTCTTGCCACCATTGATGTCCACCCGGTGACACTTCAACTTATCAAACAGTCGCTCGCCGGAATGCTCAACACCCGCGGCTGTTGCGAGCCCGCCAACGAACTTGCCCCGGAAATCCGTGTACTTCCAGGACTCCAATCTCTTATGTGGCAGCCCGTCGCGCAAAACGCGTGCCAGTGCCTCAGCGCGCAAGGGCTGCATCCACCCGGCGCCGGGCAGGTTCGCACGGACATTCGCAAACGACGCCGCAATCTCGCCCTCTGCTGCCATTGTGCTGACTTTAGAGTCCGCTGCCGCCATCACGCTGCCTTTACAATCTCATCATAACCGCGCGCTTCAAGTTCATGCGCCAACTCCGGCCCGCCGGACTTCACGATTCTTCCTCCCGCCAGCACATGCACCCGGTCAGGCACGATATGATCCAGCAGGCGCTGATAGTGCGTGATCACCAAAAAGCTGCGATCCGCCGCGCGCAGAGCATTTACACCGCCGGCCACCAGCTTCAAGGCATCGATGTCCAACCCGGAATCCGTTTCATCCAATACCGCCAGCCGCGGCTTTAGCATTGCCATCTGCAACACTTCGTTTCGCTTCTTCTCGCCGCCCGAAAAACCAACATTGACCGCGCGCTTCACCATTTCGTCGTTCATCGAAAGTTTTTCTCGTTCTGCCTTAAAGCGTTTCAGGAAGGTCACCGCATCGATTTCCGGTTCCCCCCGCGCCTTAGCTTGTTCGTTCAACGCCGTGCGCAAAAAATTGATCGTGGTCACCCCCGGAATCTCGACCGGATATTGCATCGCCAAGAAGACACCCGCAGCCGCGCGCTCCTCGGCCTTCATCTCAACCAAATTTTGCCCGCGAAACATGACTGAGCCCGAAGTCACATCATAGCCAGCGCGGCCCGCCAGCACATAAGACAGCGTCGACTTGCCGGACCCATTTGGCCCCATAATCGCATGTACTTCGCCTTCGCCGAGCGAAAGCGTAAGACCGTTGAGAATGTGCTTGCCTCCGACGGTCGCGTGCAGGTCCTTGATCTCCAGAAAACTCATCCAACACTTCCTTCAAGACTGACGCCGATCAGTTTTTGCGCTTCCACCGCAAATTCCATCGGCAATTTCTGTAGCACTTCCCGGCAAAATCCGTTGACGATCAGGGTCACCGCTTCTTCCGCCGGTATCCCGCGCGACAGACAGTAGAACAGCTGATCGTCGCTGATTTTCGACGTAGTCGCTTCGTGCTCGAACTGCGCCGTCGGGTTGCGGGTTTCAATGTAAGGCACCGTGTGCGCCCCACACTTCGCGCCGATCAACAGAGAGTCACATTGTGTATAGTTTCGTGCATTCTCGGCTTTCGCGTGGGCACTTACCAACCCACGATACGTATTCTGCGCCTGCCCCGCACTGATACCCTTTGAGATGATGCGCGAACGGGTGTCGCGCCCCAAATGCAGCATCTTCGTGCCCGTGTCGGCCTGCTGATGATGATTGGCAATTGCGATGGAAAAGAACTCCCCCACCGCTCCATCGCCTCGCAAGATACAACTCGGATATTTCCAGGTGATCGCGGAGCCGGTTTCCACCTGCGTCCAGCTGATCTTGGACCGCACACCCCGGCAATCGCCGCGCTTGGTTACAAAATTGAAAATGCCGCCGCGTCCGTTTTCATCGCCGGGATACCAGTTCTGCACCGTTGAATATTTTATTTCTGCCTCATCCAGCGCCACCAACTCAACCACCGCCGCGTGCAGCTGGTTTTCATCGCGCATCGGCGCCGTGCAGCCTTCGAGATAGGAAACGTACGACCCCTTGTCGGCAATGATCAGTGTCCGCTCAAACTGTCCGGTTTCGGCCTCATTGATACGAAAATAAGTCGACAATTCCATCGGGCAACGCACGCCCGGCGGTATGTAAACAAACGACCCGTCGCTAAAGACGGCCGAGTTCAACGTCGCGAAGAAATTGTCCGTAACCGGGACCACCGTCCCCAAATACTTCCGGACCAATTCAGGATGATTCTGCAACGCCTCCGACATCGGACAAAAAATGACGCCAGCCTCTTTCAACTTGCCTTTGAATGTCGTTGCAACGGAAACGCTGTCGAAAACGGCATCGACTGCAACCCCCGCCAGCATCTTCTGCTCGGTCAGTGGAATGCCAAGCTTCTTGTAAGTCTCCAGCAGTTTCGGATCGACCTGATCCAGACTGTCCAGTTTCGGTTTTGATTTCGGCGCCGCGTAGTAATAGGCGTCTTGATAATCGATGGGCGGATACTTCACCCGCGCCCAAGCCGGCTCTCGCATGGTTTGCCAGCGTTCGAACGCCGCCAGGCGCCACTCCAGCATCCAGCGAGGCTCGTTCTTTTTCGCCGAAATGAATCGCACGGTGTCGGCGTTCAACCCCTTCGGCGCTTTTTCACTCTCAATATCGGTGACAAATCCATATTTGTATTTGTCACCGCTTCGCGAGATCACTGCATCAATCGTTGATTGTTCGGCCATCAGTCTATTTCCTCAAGCCGCCACACGAGACTGCGCGCGTCTGACAACACGCGTCCACGCCTCGGCAAAGACCGTCAATTCTTCATCACCTGTATGCCAACCAAAACTGATCCGTATCGCACAGGCCGCCAACTCGGCATCGACACCCATCGCCGCCAATACATGACTCTGACTGACTTTTCCTGAAGAGCAGGCAGAACCTGCACTCACTGCAAACCCGTCGAGATCAAGAGCGATCACCATCGTCGCGGCAGATACGCCCGGCGCTGCAACGCAAATCGTGTTTACGACGCGCTCCGCCTCGGCTCCGAACACGACGGCACTTGCCTCTCGCAGCCGCCGCTCCAAACTGTCGCGCCTTGCAGCCCATGCCTGCACCACAATCACTTCTCTCGCCGCAGCTTTCGCCGCCGCTCCAAATCCAGCAAGCGCCGCCACATTTTCGGTGCCCGCGCGGCGGCCAAGTTCCTGACTGCCGCCCCTTGCCTGCGATGCAAGCGGAACGCCATTGCGCACGACAAGCGCGCCTGCACCTTGCGGTCCGCCGATTTTGTGAGCACTCAGGCTCAAATAATCAACATCCCAGTCATCAAAACTGATCGGCATGCGGCCCGCCGCCTGAACCGCGTCACAATGAACAAGCGCGCCATGCGCGCGCGACAATGCCACTGCGCCTTTGATCGGCTGAACCACACCCGTTTCATTGTTGACAGCCATGATGGAAACGAGCGCCCGTCCTTTGCCCTCCATCAACAGCCTGCGCAGTACATCAAGATCGATTTGCCCCTGCGCAGTCACCGGACACACCGCAACCCGCAAGCCCGGTTTCGTCTCTTCGCAGAACGCCGCATTGGCACGCACAGACTCGTGCTCAATCGCCGAAACGATCAGTCGCGAAATGCGTGCGCCCGATTTCGCAGCCTCATCAATAGAACCCAAAAGCGCCAAAGCATTCGCTTCGGTGCCACCACTGGTGAAAATGACATTGTCGGCGCCAACCCCAACCAGACTTGCAACATCCCGCCGCGCTTCATCAATGATCGACCTGGCCTGCCGGCCTTCAGCGTGAACGGAAGATGCATTCCCGCACGATTGCAGCGCTGCCAGCATCACCGTCTTCGCCTCCGGTCGCAGCGGAGCAGTCGCGTTATAGTCAAGATAAGAACGCATCACCGCTCCATTCACTCCGCTGCCGGTTGGTGGCGCTGCAGGTTGGGCCCAAGCGCGCCCACGGGACTGCTCATCCCCAAAACCCGTTTATTCACCACATCGGCAAGCGTCACCGCGCTCAAGAAAATGTGGATCTGCCGTCCAAGCTCTTCCCACAGATCATGCGTTACACAGCGTCCTTGCTGCCCGGTACAACCGCGCGGCGACGCCAGATCACAGCGAGTGGCTTTGAGAGGTTCATCGACCGCTACCATGATATCGGAAATACGGGTTTCATTTGCCGGTTGCGCCAAACGGTAGCCCCCGCCCGGTCCGCGCGCACTCACCACCAAACCGCCACGTCGGAGGCCGGCAAAGAGTTGCTCCAAATAGGACAATGAAATTTCCTGGCGTGCAGCAATCTCATTGAGCGCCACGGGCTTGTCGGCCTCGTTCCTCGCCAAATCCACCATGGCCATCACAGCATAGCGGCCCTTCGTACTCAGATTCATGGGCAAACCTCTAAAACAGGGCGCATTGGGCGCAGTCCCTACAGCCGGATTTTCTTGATTCTGGGCCCCGGACCCGTGTTACAAGTCCGCCCGACAGCCATCACAATGGCGATATAGATTTCCCGAGTGTGGAGGTCAAGTATTACATAGACGCCAGCCGGGCGAAAGTCATAAACCATTGAAAGATAACTTTTTTACAGGCAGGAACAATCCAGTCCTACCCGACTACAGCACTCAACAAATCGTACCTAACGAGGTAAATATCCCGCATGCCTGATGTGATTTTTACCGGTCCGACTGGCCGCCTCGAAGGCAAGTACCAACATCAAAAACACAAATCAGCGCCTATTGCCTTGGTTCTGCACCCCCACCCAAAGCAAGCCGTGGGAACGATGAACCATCCGATCCCCTACGAGCTGTTCTACAGCTTCCACCGTCGCGGCTGCTCGGTGCTGCGTTTCAATTTTCGCGGCGTAGGCCGGAGCCAGGGGACATATGACGCGGGCGTTGGAGAATTATCGGACGCCGCCGCGGCATTGGACTGGCTGCAAATGATGAACCCCGGGGCCCAAACCTGTTGGATTGCCGGCGTATCATTCGGCGCTTGGATCGGCATGCAGCTTCTGATGCGCCGGCCGGAAATTCATGCATTCATCTCCATCTCCCCGCCGGCAAACTTCTACGACTTTACCTTTTTGGCACCGTGCCCCGCATCTGGACTAATTTTGCATGGCCGCAATGACACTGTCTCACCGGAAGCAGACGTACAAAAACTGGTTGACCGTCTCAGTGCCCAACGCGGAATTAAAATTACACAGGTAAAAACTGAGGGCGCAAACCACCTGTTTGAGAATCACGTCCCTGACCTGGTCCGCACGGTAGAAGACTATCTTGATATGCGTATGCCGCCTGTAGAAGAACCCTTATCGCCCTAAACCCGGCTCAATTATTGGCTCCGACAAAGGTTTTTGCCGACGATGAGCGCATTCCGCTCCGAATTTCTGACCGAGTTCGCCGCGCGCGGCCACTTGCATCAATGCACCAACGCCGATGGCCTGGATGCGCTGATGACCAAAGAGCATGTACCGGCGTATATCGGCTTTGATTGCACGGCTGCCAGCATGCACATTGGGAATCTGACCCAAATCATGCGGCTGCGCATTCTTCAGCGCGGCGGCCACAAGCCCATCGTCGTAGTCGGTGGCGGCACCACAAAGATTGGCGACCCGTCCGGCAAAGATGAAACACGCCAACTCCTCACCGACGAAAAAATTGAAGCCCATAAAGAGCGGTTCAAGGAAATCTTCCGGCGCTTCCTCAAATTTGGCGACGGCCCCAGCGATGCCATCATGGTCGACAATGCCGATTGGCTCGACAAGTTGCCCTACATTCCCTTCCTGCGAGAGATCGGGCGGCATTTTTCCATCAACCGCATGATCACCATGGATAGCGTCAAGCTCCGGCTCGACCGTGAGCAGCCGCTCTCGTTCCTTGAGTTCAACTACATGATCCTTCAGGCCTATGACTTCGTCGAGCTGTTCCGCAGACACGGCTGCCGCCTGCAGATGGGTGGTTCGGATCAATGGGGCAACATAGTCTCAGGCATCGACCTTGCGCGCCGCACTGACAATGTCGAACTGTTTGGTTTGACGTCACCGCTGATCACCACATCCTCCGGCGCCAAAATGGGCAAATCGGCAGCCGGAGCCGTGTGGCTTTCCGCAGACATGCTCCAGCCCTACGATTATTGGCAATACTGGCGCAACGTCGAAGACGCCGACGTTGGCCGCTTCTTGCGCATCTTCACTGATCTGCCGCTTTCCGAAATTGCACGGCTGGAATCACTCCAGGGTTCCGAACTGAACGAAAGCAAAAAAGTACTCGCAAACGAAGCGACCGCTCTCTGCCACGGCATGGCCGAAGCTGAACGGGCCGCCGAAGCCGCCCGCCAAACCTTCGAAGGCAGTGGCGTGTCTGCCAATCTTCCCTCACTTGAAGTGCCGAAAGCGGAATGGGAGTCCGGTCTTGGCATCCTGGCAGCCTTTACCCGTGCGGGACTGACATCTTCAAATGGTGACGCCCGGCGTCAAATCGCCGGCGGCGGATTGCGCATCAATGATGAACCCGCCACAGATGAAAAACTCATTCTGACCGGACAGCATCTGCGCGACGGCG
Organism: Alphaproteobacteria bacterium; assembly: GCA_034440175.1. Classification (GTDB taxonomy): domain Bacteria; phylum Pseudomonadota; class Alphaproteobacteria; order Micropepsales; family Micropepsaceae; genus SZUA-430. The sequence continues at coordinate 29,383 of JAWXBO010000119.1, read as the reverse complement.
CCGTCAAACTTTCACTCGGCCGCAAGAAACACGTGCTGCTGCGTCCGGTCTGAGGGCAAAATCAATTCGCTTTGGTCGGTGGTTGTTGCAAGCTTTCTTGCGGCACACTTTTTTGCTTCGGCATCGGCAAAGGCATGGGCGCTGCAGCCTGCGGCGCAGAACCCATCTGAAAAATCTTGCGCAAAAATCCAGGAGCGAGAACGGAAATAGGATTCACCGCCACTTTCAGTTCGTCAACCGGTCCCTTTACGGCATAGGTCACTGCAAAAATCCCTTCGCCATTTTTCGAACCCAAAATGTCGCTGACCAACGGAATGTCTTCAAAAATCGAGTTCAATCCATAGAGCGGCACGATTGTGCCATTCAAATCGATCCGATCACTGGCGCGGTTATAGGTGCCTTGCGTTGTCAAACCAATTGATGGCCCAGCCGCGCGGCCATCAGCCAAAGTGATAACATCGCCCCTGCCATGGACAACCTGCTCCAGCTTTGTGAAGGTAATGCCTTCACCGCCGAGCAGATCGTCAAGCCCGGTAAATGATCCCGCCGAAAGCAGTCGCGCAAAGAATGGTTGATCAACAATTTTAAAATTCTCGATTTTCAACACACCATCAAACGCACCTTCTGGTGACACTCTGTTGCTGAGCGGGGTAAGCTCAACCACCAATGAGAGTTGCCCGCCAATCAAACTGCGGAATCCGGTCACGCCCCGCACAAACCGGCCAGCATCACTCGTCTGAACTTTCAAGCTGCGTGCACCATCAGCCGCCGTGATCAACTCTCCCCGCACATTCGCGCCTTGCGCAGAAGCGTCCAACTTGAACTGCGTCAAGTGCGATCCATCATCTGCATATGCAAACTTCAAAGCACTATATGATACGCCACCCTGCAGATGAGCGGTATCGACTTCAGCTTTAATCGCCAAAGGAAATTTCAGCTCTTTTTTCTTGTCCCCGGGCTCCGGCCCGTCCCCGCTATCCAACAGTCCGCCGGCATCCATGACACGGCCTTTGATGTCGACGGACGTCGCGTTGTCCGGCGTCATGCGATAGTCGAGCGCAAAATCGTTGCGCGGACCAAGTTGCAGCTTTTTAAACTCAGCGTGCCTCAGCTTCCCACCGCTCAACACCAGCCGCCCTTGCGCCTTGAAGCTTTGTCCCGTGGCATCGATATTCGAAATCTCGATCGAATTGTCGAGCTTGAATGCGATGGCGGCCCGCAGCGTCGCGCTTGCGTCCTCTGGTTTCGCCCAATTCAACGCCGGAATGGAAAGGCGTGAACCCGTCAGATTGGCTTCAAGCGTGGCGTAGTCAACCTTTCCTTGGCCGCCAGTAAATGTCGCGACAAGTCCCGCGCGCCCTTCCCAATACGGCTCAAGGTTCAGACCGAACAATGAACGCTGCGCCTGGGTAAGGGTTGCCGTCACATCAATACGCGTTCCGTTTTTCGCGGTTCCGGTAAAGTCTTCAGCCCAAATGAAACCGACCGAAGCACCATTGATTTGCACGGCCCCCAACGCCTTCAGGCCTTTCCCATTGAGCTTGATTGAAAATTTTCCACCGGTAAGTCCCAACTGGCTGTTAATGGGAAGTTTCACTTCTCTCAATTCAGCACCGACATCGATCCCGATATTGTCGGCGCTCAAATCTTTGAGCATCGGAATAGAGAATGAAAAACTTGCATCCGTGCTTCCGCCAGCCTTTGAAGCATCAATGCCATAACGCGACGGATACTTTAGCCGCGGCTGATCCAGCAACAACAAAATATCGCGCGTCGGCCCCGTAATGTCACCGCTCACAACACCTATCGTCCCGTGCTTGCTCAGCTCGTTTATGACGACTGAACCTTGCTTGAGCTGCACTGCCCCGATCGCGCCACCGGTCATGCTGGCCTTAAACGTGTCGCCGGAAAGAACCGCCGTTCCGGAAACGCTCGTGAGATCAGGAAGTCCTGACAAATAGGTGACGCGCATGCCCTCAAGGGTCAGCCCGACATTCATCATTTCGTCGGGTATCCGCTCACCAACAATCGCGCCGGGTGCCAGATTGACAGCGACCCGCGCCGACTTGATAGCGCCTTCGTGAACGTTCACACCAATCCAATCGCGCGCGCCCGGTGCAGCACCCGCCGGCCAGAGCCGTTTCAAGTTGGCAAAGGACAAATCCTTGATTTGCCCGTTGAGGATCACCCCCATAGAAACCGGGTGATCCTGAAGACTGCCTGCCAAATTGATTTCGAATGGCCCGCGGCGAGCCAGAATTTGCTCAATCGCCAGGCTTTTCTGGGCTGCATCGAACACACCTTTGAACCGGGCGCTCTCCAGAGCCAACCCGCCCTCAAACACATTGGGCGCGTCAATCGAAATATTTTCGGCAGTCCAATCCGCCGATAGAGACGCAAGCGCTCCATCGGGTGCGAAAGCGAATGCCCCAGTGCCCGAGATCAAGCCCCGGATTGTCTTGCCTTTCCATGTCATCTCTTCGATGGCATAGCTCTGTGAAGCAAAATCAACTTCTACCGTCAGTGCGGCCTCTTTGAGATGGACGGGTTCTTTCTTCAGTGCCGGAAGTTGCAATGACCCCGTCCCTGCATTGAGCCAAAATTTGCATCGCCCTAATTTACCGGCAATGCCTAGAGCGCAGTCGGCGTTGCCATGCACGGGAATGTCAAACCCGCTGAGAGCCTTCAGACCGGTTCCGCTTTTCGCCAGCACACTTAACCGCACCGGCTTGAATGCCGCTTCCAACGCAATGTTGTCTTTCCCGTTGGCGTACCGCGCCGAAGCGGTAAAATGCCATACCGATTTGTCTGCAAGCTTGACCGGCGCTTTGACAGCGACAACAACGCCGTTTGCTTTCCGGTCAAACGTCAGTGAGGCCTGTTCGGCACTCCAATACGAGCGCGACTCCTGGTCAAAAATAGATAGTTTGGCGCCGGTGATCGCAAAATGATTGAGATATTTCGTCAGCAAGTCGTCAGCCTTTGGCTGAAGCATTGCCTGCAACACCGCCTTGGTAATGTCTTCCGGGTTGGATTTGGTGTCCTCGTCGGCCACCTTGTCGTTGACCTGAAGGCCTAACTGCACTCCCCCATCACTTCGCCGCACGACGCTCGCTGTCACGCCAATGAGTTCAACTTTGGTCGGAGCGGCCGAGCCACTCAACAACGCCGCTCCCGACAACGTCACATTCGCGCGCGGAATGCGGGCAATCACACTTCCGTTGAGATCGACCACTTCAACGCCGACAAACTGCAGATGTGCCAGCTGCCGGCCGTCAGACCATTCAATGATACTATCGTTGAACTTCAGCTGAACATCTGTGAGATCAGCGTTGATCATCGCTTCCAGCCGCGATGTCAAAAGCCCCAGCGAAACTGGACCGGTCATTGCACGCCATAAAAATAGACCGACGACGGCCGCGAGCACGCAAAACGCAGCCAAGCCAACTCGCAACGCGAGTTTTGCCGATACTTTATTCAAAGGATGAACCTCGCGGCCCCGATTGCGCTCCACCCACGGCCTGGCTCAAATAGAAGCACTAATGTAACACGGCAAGCACGAAAGCCGGAGTTGCAATCAGTATGCGGCCGACACTCACTCATTCCAAACGCTCACCACAAAAAAAGGATTCTACTGCATGGCCAAAGCCATAACCGAAGGCGACATGGCCACCAACTTTAGTTTGGCCATTGACGGAGGCGCTATGCTTTCACTCAAGGATTTTTCTGGAAATCCCCTGGTACTGTACTTCTATCCCAAAGACGACACTTCTGGTTGTACAAAGCAAGCCACCGAATTCTCGACCTCCAGCGCAAAGTTTAAAAAATTGGGAACCGCAGTGCTGGGTGTTTCCAAGGATAGTTTGCTATCTCACGAAAAATTCAAATCCAAGCACAAGCTGAAAGTGTCGTTGGGGTCCGACCCTGAAGGTAAACTAATAGAATCATATGGCGCTTGGGTCGAAAAAAGCCTGTACGGACGTAAGTATATGGGAATCGAACGCTCAACTTTTCTCATTGATGGCAAGGGCAAAATTGCACGAATTTGGAGAAAGGTTAAGGTTACAGGACACGTGGAAGAGGTATTGGCCGCGGTGAAAGCGCTATGAGGGTGTTTCTAAACAATATGTAAGCAAATCAAGGGTTTCTCCATCTTGGCGAATTGCTTCAAATCCGTAACAATCTGGGGAGGGTCCAGTTCGCTGCGGTCCGGCCTGTCGTGTCTGTAGAAAGGGCACGGGCAGCGGCGATGTTTTAGTTAGAGGTTGTGCATGTCCACGTCCCCCGTGGCCGGTTTCGTAGCGTTTCTACGCCGGTTGTTTCCGCATCGCCAGTTTTACCTTCGCAGCCGCGGCTCCGTTCAGTTTTTCGAATTCAGCCCAACTTTCCAAATGACGATCGCATTCGGTTCATTGATTGTGATGGGCTGGGTCGCTTATTCCTCGGTCGTAGTCATATTCAAAGAGCAAATAATTTCTGCCAAGGACCAACGCTACGCCAGCATGCAGTCCAACTACGAGGGCCGCGTGTCGCAAATGCAACTGGCCTATGATGAACTAAACGGACTTCTCGTTTTGGCGGAGGAGCGCTTTCAAAACTCTACAAAGGACCTGGAAGCCAAACATCGCCAATTGACTGCCCTGCTCATGCAAAAGCAGGCAATGGATAACCAGGTCGGCAAATTGAAAACCCGGGTTGCCGTGATGAACGGGTATACCGGCCGCACCTATTCCCGCGCTTCCACGAGTGACGGAAGCAACACCCTGACCATGCAAGCATCGGCAGCAGAACCGGCGCCGCGCCAGAGTCGATCCCACAAAACCATCAGCGATAGCGCAATCGGCAGTGTGGCTGCAGCGGTAGGGCAAAGAAATAGTACAGGCCCCGCAAAAAGCCTGTTTTCACAAAATGGCGTGGTTCAAAAAATCGCCGCGTTGGAAGATCGCTTGAATGTTGTAAAGAAACTCCAGGTCGCGTTGTTAAGCACATTACGCGATGGTGCTGGCGGACAAATTGACCGATATGAAGGAATATTGACCACAGTTGGTTTGCCGGTGGAAACCGTGGCCAACCAGGTCGGCGGCGGAAACCGCCGAACCGGCGCAGGAGGGCCTTTTATATCTGCAGGTCTGGGTGCTGAAATTCGGGCAGCCGCAATTGATGGCGTGACAGACGATTTCGAAAAAGAATATGCTGAAATCGCCCAGATTTATAGCCGTCTTGATAATCTGACGACCGCTATGTCTCGACTGCCGCTAGTAACACCGGTTGCACACGGCTTCTACCGCTCAACCAGTGGCTTTGGTTATCGCCTGGATCCGTTCACCGGCCGTGCCGCCCTACATTCCGGCGCAGACATGGCTGGTGATTTTGGTACCAACATTATGGCGACTGCGCCCGGCCGTGTCGTTTCAGCCGAACGGAAAGGCCCCTACGGATTATGCATTGAAATTGACCATGGCCACGGGATCAGAACCCGTTATGGTCACTTGCAGTCTGTTTCAGTAAGTGCGGGAGACATCGTGCAATTCCGGCAAAGAATTGCTACAATGGGCTCAAGCGGGCGTAGCACCGGACCTCATCTTCACTATGAGATATGGTTCAACGACATTGCACGGGATCCAACCAAGTTTTTTGATGCGGGGCGAAATGTTTACAAGGGGCAATAAGGGCAACGGTCCAACATCGGGAAATCTGCCACAGACGCAGCCACAAAAACGGGCTGGCAGGTCAGCCCCATCGATTATTTCCGATGACCTCGTTGTCATCGGAACATTGACATCCACCGGCGACATCCAAATTGATGGGCGCGTGGACGGCGATATTCGTTCAGGCTCAGTGACAATCGGCGAAAAGGCAAACTTCGAAGGCGAGATCGTCGCCGAAGAGTGCATCATCCGCGGCCGCGTCCAGGGTATTGTGCGTGCTCGCAAAGTGCAGTTGTCTAGCACATGCCACATGGAAGGCACGATTCTTCACGAAGTCCTGGCCGTTGAAGTCGGCGCCTTCTTTGAAGGCAATTGCAGGCACAGCGCCGATCCGTTGTCGGAAACAGCCGGCAAGCCCGAACCAAGAGCGACCTTCGAACCCAAGCGCGATTTGGCGATGCCGGCCCCCGCGCCCAGCCATGCGCCGGCCGCCGCATCATCCGCAAACTTTCCTCGCCCGGTCACGCAGACTACGCGCACCACCAGCACAGGCAGTTTGCTTGGCGCGATCAAGTCGCGGCAATAAGTTCAAGCAGGCGTCAAACTATTCGAGATCTTCAACAGGTGGCGCATCAGCGCCACCTTTAAGCCGCTGCGCCAGTGACGCCTGCATGAAAGCGTCCAGATCACCATCTAAAACGCTCTGCGGCGAGTAGCTCTGTGCGCCGGTCCGCAAATCTTTCACCAATTGATAGGGCTGTAAAACATACGAGCGAATCTGGTGACCCCAACCGATTTCACTCTTCGTCGCATTGAGCGCTTGCACCGCAGCTTCACGCTTTTCCAGCTCAAACTCGTACAGCCGTGATCGCAACATCGCCCAAGCCGCAGCCTTGTTCTTGTGTTGAGAGCGATCATTTTGGCACGACACAACAATATTGGTTGGGATGTGCGTGATACGAATCGCACTCTCCGTCTTGTTGACATGCTGTCCACCCGCGCCGCTCGCCCGATAGGTGTCGATGCGAACCTCTTTATCGGGGATTTCTATCACAATGGAATCATCAACCACCGGATACACCCACACACTGGCAAAACTTGTATGCCGGCGCGAATTGGAATCGTACGGTGAAATTCGCACCAGGCGGTGAACCCCGGACTCGGTCTTGCCCCAGCCGAATGCGTTCTCGCCTTTCACCACAATAGTCGCCGACTTGATGCCAGCCTCTTCGCCCAAACTCTCTTCCAGCAATTCCCAGCGAAATTCATGACGCTCAGCCCATCGCGTGTACATGCGGAAAAGCATCGACGCCCAGTCTTGGCTTTCGGTCCCCCCGGCACCGGCGTGAATTTCGACGTAGCAGTCGTTGCCATCCGCTTCACCGGAAAACAGCGACTGCATTTCCAAATCTTTCGCACGCGCCGCAACCGCACGCAGTCCCTGCTCAGCTTCCGCCACCAGCGACGCCTCGCCCTCGGCACTGGCCAGATCAATCATGCCGGTGGAATTTGTGAAATCCGCGTCCAACGCCGAATGGTCTGCAATGGCTTTGTCCAGCTTGTTTCGCTCGCGCATCATTTGTTGCGCCGCCACAGGATCATTCCAAATCGCCGGATTCTCGGCCTTTGCGTTCAGCTCATCCAGGCGGCGTCGTGCGGCGTCCGGGTCAAAGATGCCTCCTCAGCAAGGCCAGCGACTGCCGGACTTGCTCAGCGATAGATTCCATTTCCGCACGCATGTTTCATCACCAAGCACGAGATTAAGGGCCGCGAGTTATATCGTTGTCAGCGTGGCGGGCTCAAGTCTGCTTCTAGTACAGACCCCAGGCACCATTGCCTTGCGTATTCGAGCTGGAACTGTCTTCAGTTTCAACTTCCGTTCCCGAACCCATTCCGCCCCAGCCATCGCCTCGTGCAACATAACCGGTTCCGGGCTCAGTGCCTGCCTTAAAGGCTTCAAGGACAGCACCACCCGCAAAAGGCTGCCCGGATTTCAGATCCACGCGAACCATGCGAATGCCCGGCGGCACCCGGAAAGGCACTGAGGGCTGTTTGCCCACGGCATCAGTCATAAAATCCCGAAAAACCGGAGCGGCATTGTGTCCGCCGGTCTCACCGTGACCCAGGGATTTTGGCTGATCGAAACCAATATAAATGCCGACGGTCAAATTGGGTGAGAACCCGACAAACCACGCATCTTTGTAGTCATTGGTGGTCCCGGTCTTGCCGGCCAGTGGAACACCAACACTTTTGACAACCATTGCGGTCCCACGCTCCACCACCCCTTCGAGCATATGGGTAATTTGATAGGCCGTCCTTGGATCGAGAATATTGTCCAAATCGCTTGCGACCATCGGCTCTTCTTGTTCGGTCCAGCCGGCGGCATTGCATCCTTCGCACATGCGCTTGTCATGACGATAAATCGTTTTGCCGTGCCGGTCTTGAATGCGGTCCACCAACGTGGGGACCACACGCTTGCCACCGTTCACGAAAGTCGAGAACGCCTGAGCCATTCGCACGATCGTCGATTCCGTTGACCCCAAGGCATTGGCCAGCACGGGCAGCATCTTCTCCGACGTGCCAAGCTTGCGCGAATATTCGACAACCTTTTCCATGCCAATGTCGGCAGCGATCCGCACGGTCATCAGGTTCCGGGACTTTTCCAGGCCCTGGCGCAACGTCGATGGCCCAGCGTAATTCTCATCATAATTGTCGGGGCGCCACATCGGCAGACCTTGGCCCTGGCTGGCCACAAACGGCGTGTCCAATACAATACTGGACGGCGTGTAGCCTGAGTCCAAAGCCGCTGCATAGACTACGGGTTTAAACGACGATCCCGTTTGCCGGTAGGCTTGCCATGCACGATCAAACTCACTGCCGTAGTAGCTAAAGCCGCCCACCAGCGCCAACACGCGTCCAGTGTGTGGGTCCATTGCGACGAGGCCGCCGTTTGCTTTCGGCACTTGCCTCAGCATGTAAAGTCCAGTGTTTGGATTCTCAGGCGTTTTGGGCAGAGCCTCCACGTATATGACATCACCAGGCGTCACGACTTCGGAGAGCTTTCTAATCTCTCCGCCCATCCGCTCATCGTTGATGAATTTCTTGGCCCATTTTACTTCCGCAAAGGGAATTTTGGCTTCGGATCCATCAGCGAACCCAATTTTGACAGCCTCATTCCCCACATATCCGGTGACAGCGGCCAAGCGCCATTCCGTGACATCCTGCAATGATGGCATGGACGTCTGATCGGACATTGTGCGTTGCCAATCCGTCGTCAAATCGACGCGTGTCACGGGTCCGCGCCAGCCATGGCGGCGATCATAGGCAATCAATCCATTGCGCAGGGCCTTGACGCCGTATCGCTGCAAGGTCGGATCGAAGGTTGACCGAACCGCCAGTCCGCCTTCGTACAAGGATTTATCGCCATAGTTTTGCTGGATCCAGCGGCGAACTTCTTCTGCGAAGTACTGCGCGTCGGATGACTGCGCTCCAGCCGGACGGAAATGGGGAACAAGGTCTTCGCTTACGGCTGTCTTGGCATCTTCTTCACCGATGTACTGGTTCTCCGACATCCGTTCGATGACCCAGTTGCGCCGCTCAATTGCACGCTTGTACTGGCGAACAGGGTGATAATTGCTCGGCGCTTTTGGCAGTCCGGCCAAATAGGCGGTTTCGGCGATCGTCAACTGATCCAGTGACTTATCAAAATAATTATAGGCGGCCGCAGCCACACCATAAGAGCCGGACCCCAAAAAAATCTCATTCAGATAAAGCTCAATAATTTTGTCTTTCGTGTAGGCATCTTCAAGACGAAACGCGAGCATCCATTCTTTGATTTTCCGCTCAACGCTCACTTCGCTCGTCAGCAAAAAATTCTTCGCGACTTGCTGGGTTATCGTGGAAGCACCCTCGGGACGCTTGTTGCCCTGAGACATGTAATTCTGAATGTTTGAATACGCCGCTCGAATAACGCCGTTGAGATCGACACCAGGGTGCGAATAGAAATCTTTATCTTCGGCAGACAAAAACGCATCGATGACACGCCGCGGAATTGATTCGATCGGCACAAACAGGCGCCGTTCCTGAGCGTACTCAGCGATCAACGATCCATCATTCGCGTAGACGCGCGTCGTGATAGGCGGCTGATAGTTCGCCAGCGATCCATAGTCGGGCAAGTCCTGGCTGAGCTTGTACAGGTACAGCGCTACGCCTGCGAAAACCGAGATGGATAAGACAGCGGCTCCACCCAACGTGTACGCAATAAATCGATACATGATCTTAAACTATCCTGCGCCTAACCTGCGCGCTTTGGAAATTATAGCATGGCCGCGCCTAACCGCATGCCAAAAACCGGCGCGCGACGAACCGCCGCCAACCACTTTTTGTGACTTTTCGCACATATTATGGCCTTGCCCTGCCCGCTGCAGCATCCAATTTTTGCTCCTGACGGCTTTGCTTGAAATACTGGTCAACCGCACGCGCAATCGCCTGCGCCATCCCGCGGCGCCACCAGTTGGCACGCATAGCCGACTCGTCAACGGCATTGGTAAGATAGCCCACCTCGATCAAAACCGAAGGCACATCAGGCGCTTTCAACACCCGAAATCCGGCAAAACGATGGCTATTTTGGGTGAGGGTTCCCACTTTCTGCAACTCTGGGACGAGTAGCTTGGCGAATTTCACGGAATTATTCTTGGTTTCACGCTGGGCCAAATCGATAAGAATGCTGCTCACGATGTCGGGCTCCTTGGTCAGGTCCACACCGGCAATGATGTCGGATTGGTTCTCGGCATGCGCCAGCGCATCGGCCTCCCTGTCGGACGCTTGCTCTGACAACGTGTAAACTGACGCCCCTTTGACCGACGACCCTGGTGCAGAGTCTGCATGAAGCGAAATAAATATTGCCGCTTTCGAACGGCGTGCGACAGCCACACGCGCCTTCAGCGACAAAAATATGTCGTGATCCCGCGTCATGACGACGGTGAATTTTCCCGTGCCCTCGAGGGCATTTTTAAGCGATTTTCCTAGCTCAAGCACCAGGTCTTTTTCGTACATGCCGCTGACCCCGGTCGCGCCCGGGTCAACACCGCCATGCCCAGGGTCAATAACCACGACACGTTTGCCGTTGCTCAATTTGGGGTCATCGCTACCAAGTTCAAAATCAGGACCTGCTTCCGGCGAAGCAGGAGGCGCCAACTCCACACCCTTTGGCCATCCAGCAGTGGCCAGATATTTGGTACGCTCTGTCGGCACAAGATCGAGCACCAGGCGGTATTCCTTGAGTTTTCCCCGCGGCAACAAGAATTTGTTGGCGATCACTGCCGGTGTTTCCAGATCAATTACCATTCTGGAGCGCCCCGGCCGGTACAGCCCGTAGCGAAAGCCTTTGACCACACCAGCCGCGTTTTGCGCCGCCGCAGGGTCGATTCTCCAACCAACTTCTGGAAAATCCACAACAATGCGATAAGGATCGGCGAGGGTGAACACCTCGAATTCAATCTTCTTTGAAAGGCTCAGCACGAATCTTGTGTGGTTCGCATGCTGCCCCAACCGAACTTCGGAGACCCAAACATCGGGCTCCGCCTGAACCGCTGCCGGCATATTCAGCGCAAGTAACGCAATCAAACCCACGCCAGGCCAGCTTACACGCATTGAACTTCCGACCTTTGCCCCAACTGCATTGACTTCCGGCAGGCCGCCGGTCCCAGATAGTCGCCGATCCATATTGACGACTCGTTAGCCAAGAATCAGATACTATAGGCTGGCTCGCGGGTAAAACTTACCAACTTTCACCCGGCAAGCGCCAAAACCTGCTTTGTTTCTGCGGTTGCGATAGGGGTTCAACAAGTCTACAAGGTAGCGCAAGTCCTGCCTTAGCCCCAAATTCGAGGGCAAATTGCAGAGCTTGAAATCACGCGTTTTCGCGGCCTCGGTGCCACTCGCACATCGGAAGCTGCAAAATGCACTAGAACGCGACCCACCCAACCCTGGACGGCCGCGAAGGGTAATTGTTTCCCATGATGTTTTTCGCTTCATCCGGAACGGCTCAAGGGCGGGTGTTCACTCCTGCCCCCTATGGTCACCGTTCTGTGGGAAGCGTTTCCGTAACTTCCAACACATTGAAAGCCGGCATGCGCGGTAAACGAGACATGGTCTCGTCGTCGAACGAACCGGGACGCGCGGCTTTCGGAGAGCAATTTAATGTCAAAAAGAATGCTGGTGGACGCAAGCCACCCAGAAGAAACGCGTGTCGTCGTACTTGATGGCAACAGAGTTGAAGAATTCGACTACGAATCTGCATCGAAACGTCCCCTTAAGGGAAATATCTATCTCGCCAAAGTGACGAGGGTTGAACCCTCGCTCCAGGCCTGCTTCATTGAATATGGTGGTAACCGGCATGGATTTCTGGCGTTTTCGGAAATTCATCCCGACTACTATCAGATACCCACAGCAGATCGTCAGGCGTTGCTTGCCGCGGCCCGCGAAGTAGAGCGCCACGATGACGACGCCGATGAGATCGCTGACACACCACAGGGCCCACAGAACGAGGCCGCACATGAAGCTGAACCTCAAGCCCGCTTCCACAGCGAAAGCCATCCCGGACCCGACGCAGCTACCACCTCTGAAACAGACCAGCTCGGCCTTGCGGACGATGATGACGGTATTGTCGAGATTGTCACGATCGACGACGAGGACGTCTGGGTCCACGACCCCGAAGATAACGCTGAACTGGCCGGAGCGCCTGTGCTATCGAATGGTAGCACCTCTCAGGTACCAGAGGGTCAGAGCGACACGTCAACGGGCGAACACCTTTTCACTGAGTCTTTCGAAACTACCCCGCCAGGCTCTGACGGCCTGATACCCGCCACAGGCGACGCAGGCGACTCTGAACCTGCACGTGCCGACGACGTGATGGAAGAGTTGCCCCGCCGGGATCACCGCTCCTACCGGCGCTACAAAATTCAGGAAGTGATCAAACGCCGGCAAGTATTACTGATCCAGGTGGTCAAGGAAGAGCGTGGCAACAAGGGCGCAGCCTTGACGACGTACCTCTCGCTCGCCGGACGCTATTGCGTCTTGATGCCCAACACTGACCGGGGAGGTGGGATATCGCGAAAAATATCCAACGTTGCCGACCGCCGGAAACTTAAGGAAATGGCGGTCGAACTCGAAGTTCCTGAGGGCATGGGTGTCATCATTCGCACCGCTGGTGCCAATCGGACGCGCCAGGAAATTCGCCGGGACTTCGAATACTTGCTGCGCCAATGGGACTCTGTCCGGGATCTGACGCTCCGCTCCAGCGCCCCCACGCTTGTCTATGAGGAAGGCAACCTCATCAAGCGCACCATTCGCGATCTCTTCTCAAAAGATGTCGACGAAGTTCTGGTCGAGGGCGAACTGGGATATGCCGAAGCGCACGGCTTCATGACGATGCTGATGCCAAGCCACGCCGAAGCGGTCAAACACTACCGGGATGTCGTTCCCATGTTTCAACGCTACGGCGTCGAAGCAGCACTTGACAGTATGTTCAACCCGACCGTGCGTCTCCGCTCTGGCGGATACATCGTCATCAATCAAACGGAAGCGCTTGTTGCCGTTGACGTGAACTCGGGCAAGTCCACCCGCGAACACCACATCGAAGACACAGCCCTCAAGACCAATCTTGAAGCATCAGAAGAAATCGCACGCCAACTTCGTCTACGCGATCTCGCCGGGCTGGTTGTTATCGACTTCATCGACATGGAGGAGCACCGCAACAATCGCTCCGTCGAAAAGCGTCTGAAGGATTGCTTGCGCCATGATCGCGCGAGAATTCAGTTGGGCCGCATAAGCCCGTTCGGCCTGCTCGAAATGTCTCGCCAGCGCTTACGGTCCGGCATGGTCGAGGGCGCGACAACCGCTTGCCCGCACTGCGAAGGACGCGGCGTCATCCGCTCGGTGGGCTCGATGGCATTGCGCGTGCTCCGCGCTGTAGAAGAGTTTTGCCAGCACGAAAAAGTTCAGGCAGCAACACTTCGCGTACCGCCCGAGGTCGCGTTGTACATCCTCAATCACAAGCGCGCCCAATTGACGGCAATCGAAGACCGGAACGGCGCCTACGTCTATATCGAATCCCAACAGTCGCTTGCAGCCTCCGCCTACGAGATCGAACGCGGCGCCAGTGTACCCTTTGAACCGCGTAAACCGGCACTGACCGCCGTGACCATGGAAAGCGAACTTGAAGTCAATGACGACACGGAAATCGACGACACTGACGACGACGAAGACACAATTGCACCATCGCCACAGACCACGACCGACGATAGCCGCAAGCCAGTAGAAGCCGCCCAAGGTGAATCGGCAGAAAGCCAACGCCGCAAGCGCCGCCGCCGCCGTGGCCGGGACAGAGACCGTGAGCCACGCCCCGCACTCACTCCTGGCATGGGGCCACAACCGGACCTTCCACCAGTTCCCCCCTCCCTCGAGGTTCAAACTGCACACCTCAATGGCATCGAAACTGACTCGGATGACGAAGGCGATGACGCAGACGATGTCATAGACACAGCTGCAAATCCTGCCGCCACCACGGAAACTGCAGATGGCCAACGACGCCGGCGGCGCCGTGGACGCCGCGGTCGCCGGGGCCGGAAATTCGACGAAGGTACCGCGCCAGACCAGGCATCATCACCAATTGGACACCTGCCGACACCTGCCGAGGCGCTTGAGGCGCCAGAATGGCCCCGCACCGGTGGCTTCGACACAAGACCCGGTAAACTGCCTCCGGCTGCACGAAGGTCAGAGAGTTTTGAGCCGTACTCGGGCCTCGTGTCACAACCCGCCGCCCCGGCGGTCGAATCCGAGACAAGATCGTCCGAGCCCAAGCAAGAGCGTTCGAGCATTGCGACATTCTTCGGCTTTGGCCCGAAGTCCGAAGAACCTAAGTCCGCCGAGGGGAATGAAAACCCGCGCAAGGGCTGGTGGCAGAAGCGCTCCGAAGGCTAGCCCTGTTTCAGCGTGCCGCACCACCTGCTGATCGCAGCGGCGGCACGCTCTATGTCTGAGCACGAACTTGCATACGAAAATCTCACCCAACGCTTACCATCGTCAGGGTCGAAATCGATCCCGGGCGTTGCCGCAACACCTGCTTCTTCCAGCAGCCTCGACGTGAACACGGAAGACTCCAACCCAAATGGAGAAACATCAACGTACAAATAGAATGCGCCATCCGCGGGCGCCATAGCGCCAAACCCCGCGCGCTGAAGTGTGTGCATGAGCAACCTGCGGTTTGCCGCGTAACCTTTGACGTGGCCATCCAGCTCGCGCGTTGCGTCAAGCGCATGGAGTGCCGCCACTTGGGAAATCGCAGGCGCTGAGATGTAGAAATTTTGCGCCAGTCGTTCGACAGTGGTGACAATCCACTCCGGCACCACCATCCATCCGATCCGCCACCCCGTCATAGAGAAATACTTCGAAAAACTATTGATCACCACGACATCTGGCGAATAGGCCAACATCGTTTGCGCACTCGTCTCGTAGGTAATCCCATGATAAATTTCATCCGAAATCAGTCGCAACCCGCGCTCTGCGCAAAGACCGGCAATCCGCAAAAGCTCATCTGCGCTGACAACGCTTCCGCACGGATTGGACGGGCTGGCAATCAAAACGCCATCAATGTCCGGCACAGTGGCAAGAGTAGCTGCGGTCAACCGGAATTGCTCGGCCTGTCTACAATCGATAAGCCTTGGCCTGACACCAAGCGCGCGCGTGATGTTGCGATAGGCTGGATAGCCGGGATTTGCGATCGCCAGAGACTGCTCCACATCGAATAGAGCAAGAAACGCAAGTACGAACCCCGCCGAAGAACCGGTCGTAATGACAACGCGCTCGGGCGCCACGTCCACGCCGTAGACGGTTTGATAATGTTTGGAAATCCGTTCGCGAAGCTGGGGGCGGCCCAGAGCCTCTGTGTAGCCCAAAACCTGTTCACTCAAGGCCTGCTGTGCCGCTTCCAGTGCCAACTGTGGAGCCTTGGAAGAAGGTTGTCCCGCCTCAAGATGATATATGGTGCGCCCTGCACGCGCCAAAGCGTTGGCACGATCCAGTACGTCCATAACGCGAAACGGTTCAACTTGACTTCGATGTGATGGTTTCACAGACCGCAATTGCCTTAATTATGCGCCAGAACTGGTCTGGCCTTACCAAATACCGGCCAGAACTGCTCAAAACCCGCAACCGCGGGTATCATGCTTTCACAACCATGTGATTGACGGCCACAAGCCGCATCCGTACCGTTACAGCAATGCAGTATGAAGGGTTCGGGAAAAACGCAAGTGCGGCGGTTCCCACCGTGTGGTGCTGCGTAGTGTTGGAGGCAGACTTTGACGATCAACAACTCAGTTAAGTCGCAAGTTCGAGCACTCGCACTTGCCATGTTAGCGGCAACAACGCTGACTGTCGGCGATGCTGCGGCACGTGACAAAGCAGGTATCCGGGACGCAGAGATCGAACGAATTCTCCGCGGCTACAGCGAGCCCATTTTTCGCGTGGCTGGCCTTGATCCGAAGTCAGTGAACATCTACATCCTGAACGACGAGTCCCTCAACGCCTTTGTCGCCGGCGGTCAGAATGTTTTCATTCACACCGGGATGATCACAACGCTAAAGTCTCCCAACGAACTCAAAGGCGTCATCGCCCACGAAACCGGACACATTTCTGGAAGTCACTTGGCACGCGGTCCGGAAGCCATGGCCAAAGCAGAAGTCCCGATGATTATCGGCATGCTCGCCGGAATTGCCGCAATCGCCGCCGGCGCGCCTGATCTGGGCCTTGGATTGCTCATCGGCGCCCAGTCTTTCGCTCAACGTGAATTTCTCGCCTACAGCCGGACACAGGAATCCGCTGCCGACCAGGCAGGTGTCAAGTTCATGAATGCAACCGGTCAGTCGCCACGCGGCATGTATTCGGTTTTTGATCTCTTTGCCGACCAGGAAGCGTTGAGCGGCGCCAGACAGGATCCGTTCGTCCGCACCCATCCCTTATCGCGTGATCGCGCTGCTACGCTTCTCAATATGGTTGACGCGTCGCCCTTCAAGGACCGCACCGACACCGCAAAAGAGTTGGAAGACTACGCCTTGATGGTCGCAAAACTGCGCGGCTTCATCGAATCTCCCGAAATTGTACTTCGGCGTTATCCGTTCTCTGACCACAGCGCCCCGGCACGTTACGCACGCGCCGCAGCCTATTTCCGCTCGGCAGACCTTGAGAGCGCGCTGTCTCAAGTCGATAGCCTCATTCAAGAACGCCCCACAAACGCATATTTTTGGGAACTGAAAGGCCAAATCCTTGTTGAATCAAGCAAACCGAAGGAAGGCGTTCCGGCGTACCGAAAGGCCGCCCAGCTCGCCCCTGGTGAACCTCTGATCCAGACAGGCCTCGGGTCCGCCCTTCTCGCAACCGAAGACGAGGCGCTCGTGCCGGAAGCAATGAAGCATTTGAAAATTGCCCTGAAGGACGAACCTGAGAATGGTGCTGCGTGGTACTATCTTGCCGATGCCTATTCCCGTTCCGGCGACGAAGCACTCGCCGCACTGTCAACCGCCGAACGGTTTTTTGCGCTGCAGCGCTATCCTCAAGCCTTGAATTTTGCCCAGCGCGCGCAGACGAGGATCAAAGAAACGTCGCGGGATTGGCAACGCGCCAATGACATCATCTCGATTTCTCAAAACGCCATCACCAAAAACGGTGGCAAATAGTCCTTGCCGCTGTAATTCACATTTTACCAACCGATTGACATCATGACCATAAACCGTTCGACACTGATGCTCCTTGCGGGCGCTGTACTGATGATCGCTGCTGTATTCCTGGCCCTGCAAATAGCAAGCCGCGTCTCAAGCACTGATGACGTCCCTGCAACTGCCACAAGCAAAGCGGACATTGAACGCATCGTCAAAAATTACCTGCTTGAACATCCCGAGATCATTTTCGAAGCTGTAGAGCGATTCCAGCAAAAGGAGACCGACGGCCGCGTCGCCGGCATGCGCGAGGGCGCCAAGAAATTTGAAGCCGAACTCAACTACGAACCCGATGCGATTGTGGCCGGAAACCCCAAGGGCGATGTAACAATTGTAGAATTTTTTGATTACCGCTGCGGCTATTGCCGCAAGATTGTCAAAGACATCACCACTTTGCTGAAGCAAGACGGTAATATTCGATTGGTGTTGAAAGAGTTCCCGATTTTATCCGCAGAATCCGACTTGGCCGCCCGTGCAGCAGTCGCCTCGGTCGCCCAGGGCAAATACTGGGATTTTCATTTGGCGTTGATGGAAGCTGAAGAACTGAGCCAAGAGAGTATATTCGCTATTGCCAAAAATACCGGCATCGACGTCGAGCGCCTGAAAGTTGCCATGCAATCACCAGGCGTCATCAAGACCATCAGCAACACCCAAGCGCTCGCCAAAAAATTGGGCATCGACGCAACGCCGACATTTTTCATCGGTGGCCAGCCGTTCTCGGGCGCACTGCCGCTTGAAAGCTTGAAGGAAGCTGTCGCCGCCGCACGCAAGGCCAAGCAGTCTTAAATCAAGCCTGCCAACGGCGACGACGGGTCGGCATACAATTTCTTCTTCATCCGGCCTGCCAAATAAGCGAGCCGCCCCGCTTCGACTGCGCACTTCATGGCACGCGCCATCATCAGGGGATCATTCGCCTCGGCAATCGCCGTATTCATCAGCACACCGTCGCAACCCAACTCCATCGCGATCGCCGCGTCCGAAGCAGTTCCGACCCCGGCATCAACGAGCACCGGCACACGCGCCGCTTCAATGATGAGACGAATATTGATCGGATTCTGAATGCCCAACCCTGAACCAATCGGCGCGGCCAATGGCATAATTGCGGCCGCTCCTGCATCCTCAAGGCGCTTGCACAGCAACGGATCGTCACTGCAATAAACCATCACGTCAAAGCCCTCTTTGACCAGAACTGCAGTCGCCCGAAGAGTTTCGATCATGTCAGGATAAAGCGTCTTGCGATCACCCAAGACTTCCAACTTGACCAACGTCCAACCACCAGCTTCGCGCGCCAAACGCAGTGTCCGCACCGCCTCATCTGCTGTATAACACCCCGCCGTGTTCGGCAAATACGTGTAGGACTTGGGATCGATAAAATCGATCAGCTTGGGACTGCCTGGCTCACTGACATTCACCCGCCGCAGCGCAACGGTGACGATCTCAGCGCCTGACGCCTCTAGCGCCGCCGCGTTTTGCGCGTAATCTTTGTATTTGCCTGTGCCAATAATCAGCCGGGAGGTAAACGTCCGGCCCGCAACGATCCATGTATCCTGACGAGTATCTGTCATGGGCGTTGCCTAGCCGCCACCCACAAAATTTACAATCTCCAACCGGTCACCCTCATGTAACAGAGTTGTCGCATGGGCCGATCGCGGAACAATCTCAAGGTTCCGTTCCACCGCGATTTTACGCGCGTCCCAACCCAGGCTTTCAATGAAATGCAGCACCGAAATCGCGCCCGGCAACTCGTACTCACGCCCGTTGACTTGAATGCGCATTGGTCCAGGTAACTCCGCTTGTCCGATTCCACCAACCCCGTCAACACTGTTACAGGGCCAAAACTCACTATCTACCGGCAAGAACGGTCCTTTCGTGCTCGTCCAAGACTGGTTATAACAACCCCGAATTATACCCCTGACACAAGATACCCTTCCGGAAGCAATGGCCAAACCCCTGTTTGTCATTAACGGTCCCAATCTCAATCTCCTGGGCACGCGGGAGCCTGAGATTTACGGGCACGCGACCCTTGCCGAAATCGAAATTCAATCGCGCAGTTGCGCCGCTACCCTGGGGCTTAACCTTGAGTTCCGTCAAAGCAACCATGAAGGCCAACTCGTAGACTGGATTCAAGAGGCGCGCCTGTCCGCTTCCGCTCTCGTCCTGAACGCAGGTGCCTACACGCATACGTCAGTGGCCTTGCATGATGCCCTCAAAGCCCTGCAACTGCCTGCAATCGAAGTCCACATATCCAACCCGTACCGCCGCGAGCCTTTCCGCCACACATCCTATGTGTCACCTGTTGTCACAGGTGTCATTTGTGGAATTGGCGCGCAGGGCTACACCTTGGCCATCCAGGCCTTGGCCACTCTGATCAAAGCGCCCTGACCCGCGCCGCCGTTGAAAAAGGATCAAGCATGAGTAAAGAAGAAAAGCCCGTCAACGATCCGCTGGAATCGAAACTGATCCGCGACCTTGCCGGAATTCTCGATGAAACGGGCCTCAGCGAAATCGAAATCGAGAAAGCCGGATTGCGTGTCCGTGTAGCGCGCACGTTGCACGTGTCGGTAGCTCCGGCCATAGCAGGCACTGCGCACAAGCCGAACGCCGCGCCAACGAAGGCAGACTTGTCAGGCCACCCTGGCCTATTGGCGTCACCAATGGTCGGCACCGCCTACATGTCCACCTCTCCAGGCGCTCCACCCTTCGTGAAAATCGGCGACATGGTCATTGAGGGTCAAACGCTGGTTATCATCGAGGCAATGAAGACCATGAATCAAATCCCGGCGCCACGGGCTGGCCGAATCACGCAAATTATTGTCAACGATGGTCAGCCCGTAGAATTTGGCGAGCCCATGATGATCATTGAGTAAGTCCACAAGTTTTTCAGTGAGCGCAGCCCGCCATGTTTGACAAAATCCTCATCGCTAACCGTGGTGAGATCGCGATGCGCATCAATCGCGCTTGCCATGAAATGGGTATCAAGACCGTCGCCATCCATTCGACGGCCGATGCCAATGCCATGCACGTTCGCATGGCCGACGAAAGCGTGTGCGTTGGGCCGGCCCCTGCCAGCGGAAGCTATCTCAACATCCCGGCGATTGTTACCGCCTGCGAAATCACCGGCGCCCAGGCCGTTCATCCAGGGTATGGCTTCTTGTCCGAGAATGCCCGGTTTGCCGAAATTATTGAAGAGCACGGGTTGATATTTATTGGTCCCGCACCAGCGCACATTCGTTTAATGGGCGACAAAATCGAAGCCAAAAAGGCGGTCCAGCGTCTTGGCATTCCCGTGGTCCCTGGGTCTGACGGCGGCATTACAGACGATGACGAAGCCAAGTCCGTCGCCGCATCCGTTGGCTATCCCGTTCTTGTCAAGGCGTCAGCCGGAGGCGGCGGACGCGGAATGAAGGTGGCAAGAAACGAAGGCGAGCTTTCGTTGGCTCTATCGATGGCAAGAACTGAAGCCAAGGCCGCATTCGGGAACGACACCGTTTATCTAGAAAAATACCTCCAACTGCCCCGTCATATTGAGATTCAAGTCCTCGCCGATCGCTTTGGAAAAGTAGTTCACCTTGGCGAACGCGATTGCTCACTTCAACGCCGCCACCAAAAAGTGTGGGAGGAAGCAGGTTCTCCCGCTCTCAACGCTGAAGCCCGCGACAAAATTGGCCAAACCGTCACTGATGCACTGACTGAACTTGGCTATCTCGGCGTCGGCACAGTCGAGTTCTTGTATGAAAATGGCGAATTCTATTTCATCGAAATGAACACCCGCCTGCAAGTCGAGCACCCTGTCACCGAAATGATCACCGGCCTCGACCTTGTGCGTGAGCAGTTGCGCGTCGCACACGGCGGCGCCATCGGCTTCAATCAGGCAGACGTCACATTTTCCGGTCATGCCATCGAATGCCGGATCAATGCCGAGAATTCCAAAACTTTCCGCCCCTCACCGGGACTCATCAAGGACTTCCACGTGCCCGGCGGCCTGGGAGTGAGGGTGGATTCCGCAGCCTACTCCGGTTATCGGATCCCACCCTACTACGACAGTTTGATCGGCAAACTCATTGTTCATGGAAAAAACCGGACCGAGTGTTTGATGCGCCTCAGGCGCTGTCTGTCCGAATTTGTTATTGATGGAATTGAAACGACAATACCATTGTTCCAGTCTCTGGTAACCGAAGCCAATATTATCGACGGCGACTATTCAATTCACTGGCTGGAGAATTTCCTGAAGCGCAAGTCCGATTAGCCCAAGGGCGTGCCATGACGACGCCACGACGCCCGCCAGCATTGATCACCGCAAAGATTCTGCTCTCCGAATACCGCAAGGGCCATTTTCCGATGGCCGAAGCGCGCAATGACGAAGACGTTTATTGGTTGGATCCGGAATGGCGTGGAATTTTGCCGCTCAACGAATTCCAAACGCCCAAGCGCCTGGCACGCACGATGCGCTCAAGCAAATTTAGCGTTACCGTCGACACGGTTTTTGAAATGGTGATTTCGCAGTGCGCCGCGACCGGTCACCAGCGCACAAACACCTGGATCAACCAGCTGATCGAACGCTCGTATATCAATCTGTTCGGCCAAGGTCACGCGCACAGCGTTGAAGTCTGGGACGGCAAAGAACTGGTAGGTGGCCTCTACGGTGTTTCCATCGGCGGCGCCTTTTTTGGTGAAAGCATGTTCAGCCGCCGCACCGATGCCAGCAAGATCGCTCTCGTACACCTGGCTGCGAGACTGAGAGCCGGCCGCTACAAACTGCTGGACAGCCAGTTCATCACCGAACATCTCAAGCAATTCGGCGCGATAGAAATTGCACGCGACCACTACAAGGCGTTGCTCGCCACTGCGCTGAAAACGGATGCAGACTTCTACGTGTTGGGTGGAACAGGCGCCGTATTGGCCGCAGGCGCCGTCTTGCAACCGACAACCCAGACATCGTAGACCGCGTGTTCAAGCGCATTGAGCGCCGGACTTGAGGCAAACATCCATCCCGAAAAAATCTTCTGCGTGGTGCCGTCCGGCTTGCGCTCTTGAATCTCGAGAAAGGCCGCAGATTCCGGCGGTTCCTCGGGTGGGCGGGTCTTGCACGCAAAAGCCGTAATAATCAGCGTATTGTAAAAAACCTTTTGCTTGAGCGCCGCATCAAACTTGGCGGTTCGCGCGGCCACCTTATCGATCCCGCCCAGCACCACACCGGTAGCGATCGGCGCGATACCTGATGGCACTGGCACCACAACTTCCGGCGGAGGCGGCATCACTGGCGCCTCAAAGGGAGTCTCGGAGGGCGGAAGCGGCGTACTCTCGACAGGCGGAGACGGGTCGTTTTCCTCAGGCTCGGGAACCGGGGTCTCAACCGGCGGCGGTTGAATATCAGGCTGCGCCAACGCAAATCCTGCCGCACCGGCAAAAAGCACCGACAACGCAAACGCTTTCGTGGACAGTGAACCGTACATCATCAAAAACTCAATACCTCACTCAACTTGACTAGGGCGTCGCTGGAGCCGGAGCCCCGGTGTTACCCTCTGGCGCTGCCTCAGGCTGCTTCGTTTCATCACCGCCAACCATGGCTTTGCCGATCAGTGACAGAAAATCTATCGAGCCTTGCGTGACTTCAAATTCCGAGCCCGCCTTCATCATGGTGTCGCTACCCCCAGGAGAAATCGCAAGGTATGAGCCGCCCAGCAATCCCTCGCTCGAAACCTTGATCGATGAATCATCCGGCACCGCGACGTCATTCTTGATGCTCATGCGGACAAGGGCACGATAGGTTTTTTGATCCAGCACCTGCGAAATCACAGTTCCGATCTTGATACCCGACAAGCGCACATCTGTCCCGACGCTTATGCCATCGACGCGATCAAACTTTCCAACCACTTCATAGCCCTGGACGGCACCGGATTCCGTGGTGTTCCAGCCATAGTAAAAAAAGACGCCCGCTACGACTACAACGGCGGCGCCAATCAGCGTCTCTACAAATCCATTCTGCATCAGTTTCCCCTATTCTGGCCGCCAGGCTTCATAGTCACCCGTCGCGTGTGCACGCTGCCCGTCACCCAAAAGGCTGCCGGGCGGCCGGTACGCATTTGGCGTGCCCGTCAAATTGGGCACGTGTTCTTTCTCCCACGATTTCACTTTCGGCGGCTCTACTGTCGGCGGATGAGGAAAGGTGTGATGCAGCCAGCCGTGCCATTCGGCCGGCACCAGCGAGGCTTCGGCGAGATTTTTGTACAACACCCAGCGACGCACCCCGCCCTTGGTTTGATAATACGAATTACCCAACACATCTTCGCCAACGAAATTGCCGTTCCGCTGGGTATAAATCCAGGTACCCAGCGTATTGCCGTTCCACCAGGTCAGCAGCCAATTCAAAAACTTGATCATCGAAACCCATGACTCAAATGAAGCGCGGACTATGACGCGAGAAACGTTGGCAGGTAAAGCTCTGGAACCAACTTCCAAATGCGTTCAATGCAGAGGCGCAGCCGCCGTCACTTCCCCGAAAAGTTGTATTCCAAGCGAAGCGCTACTTTTAGCTGAATTTCGCTCAGGGCGCAACAAAGCCTGCGCCTTTGGTAGCACCCGGATTTCAATCCGTCGCTTCACATCCAGGTATATTTTAGCCGCCGCCACCAAATCCGCCTTCGTGATGCTTTGAAGGTCACTAAGCTGTGAACGCACGGCATCGAGGGCGCGGGGATCGCTCTGCGCATCGTTGATCGCGCCCGCCCAATAGCCGTTGGTTTGCCGGCTTTTTTCGATCGATTTTACAATCGGTGCGCGCGCTCGATTGATCAGATCGTCGCTGTAAGCGCCCGATTTGAGTTCCTCCACCACCTGATCCAGCGTTTTGTAGAACCCCGCGACCAGCTCGGGTTTCGTCTCGGCTGACGCAATGATGTAGCCAAAATCCGGATATACGGATGAGAACGAACTGCCGGCCGAGGGAGAATAGGTCGCCCCCTGCGCCTCGCGAAATTCATCGGTCAGCCTGACTTTGAGCATCTCCCGCAACAGCGACAATGTCCGCGCCCGGCGTGGATCAGAATAAAAATCCGGCCCCGGCCAGGCCACATACCCCAGCGCCTGATCCGCCTGTCCGTCATGAACGAATTTCAGCGACTGCCCACGCTTCGGGAAACGCACATCCCGGGCGCCCACAGGCACCTTGAGTTTGCCCCGCGCCGCAGGGAAAGCACCGAAGGTCGAGGCCACCGCCGCAGTCGCCGCTTCCGCACTGATGTCGCCAACAATGGAAATCTCGATCGGAGCAGCGCGCAGCGCCGGCCCCACCACCGCCTCCACATCGCGCATGGTGATGGACTTCATCTGCTCAAGCGTCGGAAACGCCCAGCGCTTGTCGCCCGAGCGCAGCAACGACGAGGTCTCGCGCGAAAGCACCCGCCCGGGGCTCGACGACATTTGCTTGATGTAACTCTCCGCCGCCACCTGCAAGCGCTCCAGACCCAAACCCCGATAGGCAGGATCGGTGGCATAGGCGGCCATCAGTTGCAGCTGCAGCAGCAGGTCGCGCTGGTTCGTCCGCCCGTCAAATTCGAAGGCGTCATCATCCAGGTCCAGGTCCGTGGACACAATGCGTCCGGCCAGCGCCTCTTCCAACTCGTCCGTCGTCAGGCGCTTAAGCCCGCCTTCCGTAAAGCTGAACGGCAAAGCCCAATACATCCCAACTTTGCTGGCCGGCAACTGCAAAAACCCGCCGCCAAAGCGTATGGAGACATAAACCGTATCCTTCTCGTATTCGGTCTGTTTGACATTCAGCTTCACCCCGTTTTTGAAGCCAATCAGCGAAACCCCCATATCAGCCACTTCGCGACGCTCCACCACTTCACCGGACTTACCGAACTCGGTGTAGGGGAAGACTTTCGCGGCCTGACTTGCGGGCGCCGCCACAGCCACTTTGCGGCTGCTTTCATAGGCGCTTGCGATTGCCGCTTCGCCGCCCTCGATCTTCTGCCCGGATGTCACGAACGCCACCGGCCCGTAGCCTTGCATTATATCGCGCAGCTCCTCATTGGCCGCCGCCGCAGTCAATCCTGACGCGTATTTCTCAAACCGGGCTAGCTGGTCCGCCGGATGTGAAAAGACATGCCGGCTTTCGAACCCTGAAACAATTCCACCAGCCAGTTCGCTCGTCGTCCGCGTTGACGCCGTCGCCGCGCTGTCCGTGAGGCCGGCCCGCCACTCCGCTATCTCCCGCGCCATCTCGGCCTCCAGCACACCATGCTCCACGGCGCGCCGGAGTTCCTGTTCGCCAGCCTGCATCGCCGCACGCCACTGCCCCGGCCGCGCATCAGCTGACAGCGACAAGGTATTGGATACACCCCGTGATTCAGACCAGCTCACACCCGCCGACACGAACGCAGGCTTGCCCTCCCGCGCTATGCGACCGAGCCGCCGGTTGATCACACTTATTGCCAATTCACGCTTGGCATTGCGCTCACGATTGGCGGCCGTATCGGGCAGATCGGTTGGCGGCCGAAACCAGATGACCGAGACTTCCTCCGGCAGGTTTGCTTCGACATGCGACTTGACCACCAGCTCGCGCGCCTTGGGCAAACCCATTTCGGGATCGCGAGAGGGTTCGCCTTCGCCCTTCCAGTCTGAAAATTTCGCCCGGATTTTCGCCTCGATCTCGGCCACATCGAAATCGCCCGTCGCCACCAGCAACGTGCGTTCGGGCCTATAGAACCGCCTGTAGTAATCCGCGATCAATTCCCGTGTCGCGCCCTTGATCGTTTCGGTGGTCCCGATCGGCATCCGCTCCGCCAGGCGCTGGCCTTCGTACCAAACCCGCCATTGCGCTTCGAAAGCCCGGTATTCCGGCGTATTGCGCGAGCGCTGTTCCGACAGCACCACGCCCTTCTCGCGATCGATCGCTTTTTGATCCAGGGTCAACCTGTCCCCAATTTCGCGAAACAGCATCAACCCCGTATCGATCAGATCGGCCTCGTTCTTCGGCAGCTCCAGCATGTAAACAGTTTCGTTGCTACTCGTAGAGGCGTTGGTGTGCGCCCCGAACGCCAAGCCCTTGCGCTGCAACAGTTTTACGAACTCGCCTTCCGGCACATTCGTCGAGCCATTGAAGGCCATGTGCTCCAGAAAATGCGCCAGCCCGCGCTGCTGCCCGGTTTCCTGCAAGGATCCCGAGGCAATCCTGAACCGCAGCGACACCGCCCCCGCCGGCTGCACGTTGCGCATGATGGCAAAGCGCATCCCGTTCGCCAACACCCCGTACTTCACCGCCGGGTCGGGCCGAAGGTCGCTGCCCTCATGCGGCCAGAAACTATAGTCGGGCCGGTCCGCCAGCGCCCCCTGGGCGACAAGCCCTGGCTCCGGCTGGGCGCAGGAGGCCAGCAAACCGGCCACGCAAATCAGCCAAAAAACCTTACCCACGCCAAAACACATCAAAACACTCCCAAAACAGCCCATTCAGTTGTCGCCCGCCCCGCCACCCCAAGTCCAGCCCCAAAAACCGGCCGTTTTTCGCCCCTTTTTTTTGGACATTTGAGACAGGAGGACACAGGACACTGTCCCAAAAACACTGTCCTATATGTCCTGTCCTGTTCGCCCCCTATCCCGGTGAGGTGCGGTCTTAAAGTTCAACCAAAGTTATCCAATGCATCACAGTGTAACATTGGCGGCTGGGCGCCGTTTTTGGCGTAACAAACGCGTCACATTGCGTAACAGAACCGCAACAGATTTCAGGAGCACCCACAGGCCCCGCAAAGCGCCAGTGGCGAGTCATATTGAGAGCGCGGGAGATGGCCGATGGTCTGTGTATACACCGTTGCATGCATACGTGCATATAAGCTCTTTTTAACCTCGTTTTCTCGCAGAAACACTGCCTTTTTTGCCTCCTGCCAATTTCAAAAATATCTGCATGTATGCATGCACGGTCATGGAACCTATTCAGTCTTGATCGGGGCCTGGAACAGATTCCAAATTCATATTCAAATCGCAGCGGCCAGACACGCAAACAGGCGCGCCTGATTAGATGGAACGAATGTAGAACTATTTTGCACGAGTGCAAGCGCAAATCAGTTGCGGCGGCCAGAATTGATGCCAAGCCAATCCGCATAGCCCGCATCGCGCGGCGAAATCACCGCAGGCGCCGCAGGCCAGGCAATACCGAATGCCGGATCATTCCAGCGCACCCCCAGCCCGTGGCCCTCAACGAAAGCCCGCCCCATCTGGTAGAGCAGCTCGCTATCGTCCTCGAGCGTCAAAAACCCGTGCGCGCAGCCCTCCGGCACGAACACGCCGTTCATGGCGTGGCACTCGAGCACGACCCCCAGCCACTGCCCGCGCGTCGCACTGCCGGCGCGCAAATCAACCACGACATCGAAGGCCCGCCCGCGAACAGCGCGCACAAACTTGGCCTCGGCAAATGGCGGCTCCTGATAGTGCAGCCCGCGCAATGTACCCGCCGCGAGGTTTCCCGACAGGTTGATTTGCGCCGTCGCAAATTCAATGCCGGCCCGCGCAAATTCGTCCGCGCAGAACACCCGCGCAAAGTGCCCCCGCTCGTCGCGATGCGGCTCAGCCTCAACCACAAACACACCCGCGATCTTTTGAGGAATAAAGCGCATCCCTAAAACACCTCAAGCGCCGGGATCGCCGTCACGAACTTTCCGCCCCAGTCGCGTATACCGGCCATCTGCAGCGCCACTTCGTCTTTGATGTTCCACGGCAGGATCACAACGTAATCCGGCCGCCTAGCCAACAGCGCTGCTGGGCTGACAATCGGCACGTGACTGCCCGGCAGCAGCTTTCCTTGCTTGGCGACATTGGCGTCGGCGACAAACGCGATGTCCCGCGCGCCAACGCCGCAATAGTTCAAAAACGTGTTGCCCTTGGCCGCCGCACCGTAGGCCGCGACAAGCTTTCCATCCGCCTTTGCGCCTTGCAGCATTGACAAGAATCCATCGCGAACCGCCCCCACGCGCGCGCCGAGCGCGGCGTATCCTTGCGGTGTGTGCAAGCCCGCCTCCCGCTCTTGAGCGAGCAACTGCGCGACACGTTCGCCTGGTGCATGATCGCTGCCCTCAAGCGCCGCATAGACGCGCAGCGAACCACCATGGGTCGAAAGCTCCTCGACATCGAATATCCGCAAACCCGCCGCTTTGAAAATCGTCTCGACCGCGTGCAGCGACAAATACGAATAGTGCTCATGATAAATGGTGTCGAACTGCAAGCCTTCGATCAGGCGCTGCACATGGGGAAATTCAAACGTCGCAACCCCCTCGGGCTTCAGCAACGCCGCAAAGCCGCGCGTAAAATCCGCTATGTCCGGCACATGGGCCAGCACATTGTTGGCGGCAATCAGATCGACGCCACCCGTCTCAGCGCAAAGCCCGCGCGCAAACCGCTCACCGAAAAACTCAACCCGGGTCGGGATGCCCTTGGCAACCGCCGCCGCAGCCGTCCCGTTCGTGGGCTCAACCCCCAACACCGGCACACCGCTCGCCACAAAATGCTGCAGCAAATAGCCATCGTTGCTGGCGACCTCGACAACCAGCGACTGCGCGCCCAACCCAAACCGCGAAATCATGCGCTGCGCGTAAGCCTTCGCGTGCTCAACCCAGGTCGTCGAATACGAGGAGAAATAAGCATAATCCGCCGAGAAAATTTCATCCGCCGGGGCGTCATAATCCGTCTGCACCAGCAAGCACGTCTCGCAAACACAAATGCGCAACGGATAGCGCCGTTCCAACGCTTCCTGGCCGGGCACCACATACGAGTTCGAAAATGGCTGCTCGCCCAAATCCAAAACGGGCGCCGCCAACGCGTCGCCACAGAAGCGGCAATTTTGCGTGCGGCCTGTCATGAAAGCCCCCCATCGTCTGCAGCCGCTAACGCGGCGCAGCCACTTCCCCCGCAAGCGGGGGCAGACAGATAATCTGGTGTCTTCCCCCGCTTGCGGGGGAAGTACCTGCGCAGCTCTTG
>JAWXBO010000118.1:0-29341 GCA_034440175.1 Alphaproteobacteria bacterium | reverse complement strand
TACAACGCTGACGGCACTTTCTCGCGCAAGACGGCCGCTGGCGAAATCAAGGGCACGTGGAAACTGGACGGCGACAAGCTCTGCCTCACGCAGACCGAACCCGCACCGCCGGCTGGCGCGCCTGCGACTTGCATTCCCGCAAACGGCGGCAAAAAAGTCGGCGATTCGTGGGATGTGACGCTGCCGGATGGCACGAAGCTGAAGGCGACGCTGCAGCAGGGTCGTCCGTGAACTGACGGTTTGCTTTGATTGCCGGGGCTGGCCTTTGAGCCGGCCCTTTTTTATTCCATGATGATGCGCGGGCTGGGTCTGGTGGTGCCCGCTTTCAGTTTCTCCGCGATGCGATCGGCCAAGGCCATGAAGGCCAAGGCTTGAGGACTTGATGGATCGCGGGCTGTGATCGGTGTGCCGCCATCGGAAGTTTCGCGAATGGATATGTGAAGCGGAATCTCACCCAGGAAGTCGCAACCAATCTTTTCAGCAGTTTCTTTCGCGCCACCGTGGCCGAAGATGTGAGACTCGTGACCGCAGTTCGGACAGAACCAGGTGCTCATGTTTTCGACGATGCCAAGGACCGGCACATGCGTGCGCTGAAACATCGCCAGCCCCTTGCGCGCGTCGATGAGCGCGATGTCCTGTGGAGTCGAGACGATGATGGCGCCGGCCAGCGGTACGCGTTGTGCGAGAGTGAGCTGGGCATCGCCAGTGCCGGGCGGCATGTCGACGACAAGGATATCAAGGGGTGCCCATTCGACGTCATAGATCAACTGC
Source organism: Alphaproteobacteria bacterium (assembly GCA_034440175.1). Taxonomy (GTDB): domain Bacteria; phylum Pseudomonadota; class Alphaproteobacteria; order Micropepsales; family Micropepsaceae; genus SZUA-430. The sequence goes on along the minus strand of JAWXBO010000118.1, from coordinate 28,570 downwards.
GTGAGCGCGGTCATGACCATGGGACCGCGCCAGATCATGGGCTGGTCTTCGGAAATGAGCGATCCGATGGAAATGGCTTTGATCCCCCAGGCCTGCATGGGCTGGAGTATTTTCCCATCCTTGGACGATGGTTTGCCGCTGAGGCCGAGCATGCGCGGGATCGAAGGGCCATAAATGTCGGCGTCAAGCAAACCCGTCGCATGACCCAGACGCTGAAGTGCCACAGCCAGATTGACAGCAACGGTTGATTTGCCCACGCCGCCTTTGCCGCTGGCGACGGCAATGACGAATTTTACGCCTTTGGGACCTTGACGGTCCTGGGGCATGGCCGCTTTTGGTGAAGGCGCAGGGCCGCGGTGGGCGGTGAGGACTGCAGCTACGGAACGCGCGCCATGCAAGGCCAAAACGGCCTTCTCGCAAGCATGGCGCAGGGGTTCCTTGGCTGAGCCTTCATTGCTGGCCACTTCAAGGGCAAAGCTGACGTGTCCGTCCTTGACGACCAGGCCCTGGATCATTCCCAAAGACACAACGTCATTGTTTTTTGCCGGGTCAATGATCGACTTCAGTGCGGCTAATACGCCCTCAGGCGTCAGATTAGACATGCGGATTTCTCAATTGTTGCAGGCCCTTGAAGCAATTCCGAGACGCTCCACATAGGTGAGAGCGCATTGGCCTTGTCAATGGGGCACGAGGTGCGTTGCGTGAACAGGCGTTAGGAACTTATAAACTGCTCTGGACGGTACATCCATTGTGGTTTGTGTCGAGTGATTCGGAATTTTGGGATGTGCTGTTTTCGCCGGGTTTTTCCCCCGCGTGTTCCTCAGCATGCCTCCCCCACCTTGCGTATGAATTTAGATTGAGAGGACGATATGCCCTGGAACGATAATAAAGGGGGAGGCTGGACGCCTGGCGGCGGCGGACGTGGTCCGTGGGGCCAGGGGCCTGGTAACGGCAGCGGCGGCGGGCGCGGTCCCAACATGCGGCCACCCGATCTCGATGAATTGTTCAAGCGCCTGAATGAGTGGTTGAAGCGGATGTTTCCCCAGCAGACGCCGCGCGGGATCATGGTCGCGGGGATCGGCGGCATTGTGCTGGTAGGCTGGTTGTTGACGGGCATACAAATTATCCCGCCGGCTGAACAGGGCATTGTGTTGCGGTTTGGCTCGTTTGTGCAGACGCTTGAGCCTGGATTTCATATTCGCTTGCCGGTGCCGATTGAAACTGTCAGCCGCGTGAATGTCGGCGAAGCGCGGCAGGTCAATATCGGCTTTCGTGCCTCGGCAGAAGGTGAGCGGGTTTCGAGCAGCAATCCGGCGCGAGACAGTTTGATGCTGACCGGCGATGAAAACATCATGCACGTGACTTTTACGGTACAATGGCAGGTCACCAACGCGCTCGATTTTCTGTTTCAGGTCGAAGATGTGGAGCATACGGTTGAAGCCGTTTCGGAAAGTGCGATGCGGGAGTTTGTCGGACAGACGCCGGTTGATCAGATCATGACGGTCAATCGCGGCAAGATCGAAACCCAGGTGCGGGAAACGACACAGCGCGTGTTGGATGCCTACAAGGCTGGCGTCACTATCATCGGTGTGTCTCTGCAAACCACACAAGCGCCGCAGGAAGTTGTCGACGCCTTTAACGATGTGCAAGCGGCGAGTTCGGACCGGGATCGCAAAATCAATGAAGCTCAGAAATACGCCAATACCGTTGTCCCACGCGCCAAAGGTGAAGCGGCAAAGATTGAGCAAGATGCCGACGCGATCAAACAGCAAGCCATTACGCTGGCAAAAGGCGAAGCGCAGCGGTTTGTCTCGGTTTATGATCAGTACAAGAGTTCACCGCAAGTGACGCGCGAGCGGTTGTATGTTGAAACGATGCAGCGGGTTTTGTCCAAGGCCCACAAGATTATTCTTGATGGGCGAAATGGTCAGACAGTGTTGCCTTATTTGCCGATGCAGGGCCTTGGTTTGAGGCCGACACATCCGCCGACCGTTTCGCAACCCAGCACACAAGGGGGTGCACAATGAACAGGCTAACGCTCGCGGGTGTCGTCGCCGCTGTTGCCCTTTTTGTGGCTTTCAATACGTTTTTTGTAGTGGACCAGGCGCAGCAGGCGCTGGTCGTGGAATTGGGAAATCCGGGCCGGATCATCAGGGAACCAGGGCTTGCGATGAAAGTTCCGTTCTTCCAGAACGTCATTTTCTTCAGCAAACGCGTGCTCGTGCTGCCGGGAGAGTCGGGTCTGATTATCACGCAGGACCGTAAAAACATCATCGTCGATGCATTTGCGCGTTACAGGATTTCCGACCCGTTGCAATTTTATAAATCGGTTCGCGGAACTGAAGACATGGCGCGCGCGCGGCTGACACCTGTTTTGAATGCGAGTTTGCGCCGGGTGTTGGGTGAGCAACAATTCAGGGCGTTGCTGTCGGGTGAACGCAGTGTGCTGATGCGGGCTATCCGCGATGAAGTGTCGGCGGGAGCGAAAACGCTGGGCGTTGAAATTGTTGATGTTCGAATTCAGCGTTCAGATCTGCCAGAGTCGAACTTGCCGGCGGTGTTTCAGCGCATGCGGGCTGAGCGGCAACGGGTGGCGGAAGGGTCGCGCGCCGAAGGCGATCAGAAGGCGCAGGAGATTCGCAGTACGGCGGACAAGGAAGCGACTGTGATCAAGGCGACCGCGCAGCAGAAGGCCGATATTTTTCGCGGTGAAGGTGAAGCCGAGCGCAACCGGATTTTGGGTGATGCCTATGGGCGCGACCCTGAGTTCTTTTCGTTCTACCGGTCGCTGCAGGCCTATGAAGAAGCGATGTCGGGAGAGACGACGACGATGGTGTTGTCGCCGGACAATCCTTTCTTCAAATATTTCCAGAAGGGCCAAACGGGCGGGCGGTAGCGCGCCCGCTTTGTGATTTGACGGCAGGGAGCGGTGGTGTTGAGGCTGTTGCGTGCCGTGCTTGCGGCTAAGCTTTTGCTGGTTTGTGGCGTGGCCGGTGCCCGGCCGGTGCCGGAAAGCTTTGCAGGGCTGGCGCAGACTCTTTCGCCCGCTGTGGTCAACATTGCCGCTGAAAAGCCGCGCGCTGCCGATGGCAGAGAGGCACGCTCGGTAGGCTCCGGTTTTGTGATTGATGCGAGCGGCCTGATCGTGACAAACAATCACGTCGTTGAAGGCGCAAGCGCAATTTATGTGGGCTTTGCCGATGGCAGCCGCCGGGCGGCCAAGATTGAAGGCCGGGACAAGACAAGCGATATCGCGCTTCTCCGCGTCGATCCGGATAGGGCGCTGACCCCGGTTTCATTTGGCGATTCAGACCTGGCGAGAGCAGGTGATTGGGTGCTTGCCATCGGCAATCCCTTCGGATTGGGCGGGAGTATTTCTGCGGGCATTATCAGCGCGCGCAACCGGCAACTCGATAGCGAGCACTTCGACGATTTCATCCAAACCGATGCGGCGATCAATCAAGGAAGCTCTGGCGGCGCGTTGTTCGACATTGAAGGCCGGGTGGTCGGTGTGACGTCATCGTTGATTTCACCCAGCGGCGGATCGGTGGGCGTGAGCTTTGCCATTCCGGCCAATTCGGTGAAAGTCATCGTGATGCAGTTGCGCAAATTCGGTGAGGTGCGGCGCGGGTGGATCGGTGCAAATGTGCAAGATCTGACGCCCGATCTTGCCGAGAGCTTTCACCGTGCAAGCGCGCACGGTGCGCTGGTCGGCCATGTCACCCCTGGGGGGCCGGCGGCGCTTGCGGGCCTTGCGCCGGGTGACATAGTCACGCGTATTGAAGCGCAAAGCATTGTGGATGCGCGTTTCATGCAGAAGCAAATTGCCGAGGCCCCTATGGGCAAGGTGCTTGCTTTTGGCGTGTTACGCAAAGGTTCGCTGCAGCAATTCAGTATTCGTGTAGCCCGGCGGGTCGCGCAAACCGAGAGGCCTGTGGGCGTTGGCGCAGCGCCCCGTCAGCCTGAGAATAGTTCGATGCTTGGCTTGGCCGTTGAAGCACTGACAAACGAACAGCGGCGCAGGCTTGGGCTTGGCACAGCCTTGGACGGAGTGGTGGTCAGTAGTGTTGTCCCCGGATCGTCTGCCGCGGAAGCCGGGGTGATCATGGGTGACGTCGTAGTTGAGGTGGCCCAAATCCGCATCCGCAACACGGTTGAATTGAAAGCGCAAATTGCTGCGGCCCGAGCCAGGAAACAGCGGGTAGTGCTGGTGACGCTCAATCGCTCAGGCGAGATGGTGTTCAAGGCGTTAAGGATTCAAGCTGGAAAGATTGAAGCTCCGTTAAAGACGGCCGGGCGGTAGGGAGGCGTTAAGCCGCCGCGAGCGATTATTGTCTTCTGATGAGCGGAATTTTCGGACCATCGTCTGGACCCAATGCTCCGAGATTCGATTTCTCGGTGCTCATCAACTATTACAGGGCGAAGACGCAACTGAATTCGACGAGCGCACCTATTGCGCGCGCGCCTGAGAGTGTGTCAACGAAGTTTGCGCCGTGGTCGCAAAAATCTACACTGGAGACAGCGACGGCTCGATTGCGCGATGCGTTGAGTACAACGTCATTTGTGGACGTTCGCGACGAGGGTATCAACAAGGCTGGCGTGGAAGCGGATCACAAGAAACTCTTTGCGATCTACAAGGGATTGTCGAGGCTACAGGCTTTGGCCACGCGCTCGGCGGATGAAAAGGCATTGGAAGGGGAGCGCGCGGCGCTCAATCGGCGCTTTCAAGGCGGGCTTGCCGAGATCAGGTCGTTTCTGATCGACAAAGGGTTTGAAGACCTGACGGTGCTTCTGGGTGAGCAAGTATCGAAAGTCGATAGCGGGTTCAGAAAACAACGCCCGCCGTCGCTCTATTCAGGCCCATCTGTGGTGAATGGCGCCTCAAGCAATGTGATCTCAAGCCTTGCGGGCACCGAGCAATTCACTGTGGCGGTTGCTCAAAGCGGGACGACGATCAATGTCGCTATGGATTTGTCTGCAGTCTCGGGAGAGTTGTCTGTCGATAATGTGATTGCCTACATGAACAGCCAGCTTGAAGGCGCCGGAGTTTACACGCGTTTTACACGCACAACATTCAACGGCAAGACCACTACCGACCCCAAGAAATATGGTATTGGCGTTCAAACGGTTGCAACAGAGCGAGTGAGTTTTTCGGCTGCGGCGACGAAACCTGCGATTTATCTCGGTGGCGTGGGCGGGACCGGGACCACGCAAGTGGGTCAATTGGTGAAACTCACCGATGGCGGTAGCGAAGTTGCTTCAAACTTCTCAAATAAAATAACACCTCAGACCGGCATTGCTGATGTCAGGGCGACTGCGACCGACAGCAGCGGGCATGTCTACGTCGCCGGTTCAGTGACCGGTGATCTTGGAGAAGGCGAGGTTCAGGGCGATCAGGATGTATATCTGCGCAAGTATGATGGTGCAGGTCAGCTGATCTGGAGCCGACTGTTAGGTTCTTCCGAAAGCGCGACGGGCTTTGCATTGGCAACCGACAGCAATGGGAATGTCGCGATCGCTGGCAAAGTGTCGGACAAACTTACCAGTACTTCAACCGGTGGGGGCGAGGACAGCTTTGTCACAAAGCTCGATTCACAAGGCCGTGAAATCTTCACGCGGCAAATATCGCCCAGCCTCGATGATCAAGCCAATGCCCTGGCGTTTGCCGCTGATGGATCACTTTTTGTAGTGGGGCAGACGCAGGCCGCGATGAGCGCAACGGTTGCGCATGGCGGCGGCAGTGACGCCTATCTCATGAAGCTGACATCGTTGGGCAGTTTGGAGTATGTGCGCCAGTTTGGCGGTTCCAGCGATGACCGGGCAACGGCGATTTCCATCGACAGTGCCGGGGACGTATTTTTGGGCAGCGTTGAAGCCGGAGATGCAAAAATTCGGAAGCTGAGTGCCGCTGATGGGACTTCGGCCGCCATTTGGGAGATGTCGCTTGGCGCGTTGGGGCAAGGCAATCTGAGTTCGATTTTCGTCGAGTCTGGTGTGGTCTATGCCGGGGGCTCAACGACCAATGCGGCGCTTGACGCCGGCGGTCAGGCTTCGATTGCAACGGCGCACAGTGGCGCCTCCGACGGCTTTGTCATGAAGATCACCGATCTGGGTGCATCGGCTGCGGCGGCATTCACCGCCTATGTGGGTACGACGGGTGCCGACAGCGGTTTGGGTCTTGCGGTAAGCGGGGGTTCGATTTACCTGGCGGGTTCGACGAATGGCAGCCTGGCTGGCGGTGGCTTGCCGGCACAAAGTGCAGCCTTCGTCAGGAAGCTGGATTCCACCGGTGCCACCGTGTGGACGCATCAGTATGAAAGCGCACAAGGGGCTGCGGCTGCGCGATCCATTGCCGTTGACGGGCAGGGGGGATCGGTTCTCGACAAGCTCGGACTGCCGCGCGGCGCCATTGCCTTTGATGAAACACTCTCACTGACGGCTGGTTCAAGCGTGCGCAATGGCGACTTTTTCTACGTCAAGGTCAATGATGGTGTGAAATTCAAGATTAAAGTCGATGCCGGCGACACCATGCGGACGTTGGCTCGAAAGGTCAGCAATGTACTGCTCCTGAAAGGCAGCGCTGAGGTTTCACGGGCTGGCGGCGACGGGATAAAAATTTCGGCGAAAGAAGGTCAAGTTATCGAACTCATTCGCGGGAGTGACGGGTTTGATGCGCTCGCGGGGCTCGGCATCGATCCCGTGCGTCTGGACAACACGAAGAAGAGTGCTGCAACGAAAACGAGCGCCAGCACCTTTGCGCTGGGGCTGAAGAGCGATACCGCTATTGGCGACAAGTTGAAGGCCGGTACGGTGACGTATCAATTGGCAACAGCGATGGAAGTGATCAAGAGCGCATTCCTGTCGCTCACCCGTACGGTGAAGACGGCCCCTAATGCGCGTGCTCTGCAATCTTACAAGAGCCTGTAGGGATTTAGACGGCCTGGTTCAGCGTCATGGCTGTGCCGCGGTTTGTCATGCTGGACCTGATCATCGATCCGGATTTTGCATAAACAGCGGGCGTGTCGCGGGCGGCGACGACGTCAGCGACGGCTTTGATCAAGCCTTCTGTGACGTGGCGGAAGCGCACGAGCAATCTGTTTTGTTCCCGCAAGGCTTTGTGCAGCCGGCCGGTGGCCTGCTGTAATCTTTGTTTGGTGTTTGCGGGCATGTGCGAAAGGGCACCGGTTGATTTCAATTCCTTGGCGGCCTTGGCGTACATAAGCAACGCTGTTGTGCGGTCGGCCTCGTTGCGGGCGAGTGCGGCCGGGCGCTTTGCGATCAGTGTGGTGACATCGTCCTCGATCAATGCCGCGAGACGGGTGGTTAGGGCGATGATCGCTTCGGCTTTGGTCAGGTCCGCACTCACCTTACCTGGCCTCTTGAAGGGCTAAGAGTTCTTCTTTGACGCGGCCAGACAGTCCGATTCCACCTTGCTGGGCCATCTGGCGTCCAATGTCCTGGATCATCATTGAACGGAATATGGCTTCACCCGTGCCGCCGCCCATCGCGCCATCCGTGGGGACAGTCGACCAAACTGTTTCAAGCATCTGTGACAGAAACATGCCTTCGAAATCCTGGGCGGATGCGTCGAGCTTGTGCCGGGCTGACGGCGAGGGGCGTGATGGTTGGAGTTGCGAACCGGTGATATCCAGCATGTTCATGTCACATCACCTCGATTTCGGCTTGCAAGGCGCCCGCCGCTTTGATCGCCTGCAAAATGGCAATCATATCGCGGGGTCCGACGCCCAGTGAATTCAAACCATTGACCAGTTGCTGAAGACTGACGCCTGAACGGATGAGCGTGAGTTTGCGGTCAGCGGGTTCTTCGATTTGAATGTCGGTGCTGGGCGTGACGGCAGTTTGGCCTTCACTGAACGGTTCGGGTTGCGAAACTTGTGGTGTCTCGGTCACGCGTATAGTCAGGTTTCCCTGGGCGATCGCCACGGGGGAGACGCGGACATCGGCGCCCATGACAATGATACCCGAAGCTTCGTCGATGACGACTTTCGCCGGAAGGTCGGGCTGGACGCGCAGCTGCTCGATGTCGGTGATCAAGTTGATCATGTTGCCTTTGTTTGCGTGCGGCAGTGTTACGCGAACGGTGGCCGGGTCATCCGTCACGGCCACAGTGCTGCCCAGAAAGGCGTTGATCGTATCGCTCATGCGGCGGGCCGTGGTGAAATCGGGGTTGCGCAACGCCAAACGCAGCGATTGCATCGACGCGAGGTCGAAGTGAACTTCGCGCTCGACGATGGCTCCGGCGGCGATGCGGCCCGATGTCGGGACGCCCTTGGTGACCGATGAGGCTTGACCTTGTGCCGAGAAACCATTGATGGCGATCTGGCCTTGCGACACGGCGTAAACGTTTCCGTCGGCGGCGAATAGCGGCGTGGCGATGAGGGTGCCGCCCTGGAGGTTCTTGGCGTCGCCGATTGCACTGACAGTGACGTCAATGTGCGAGCCCTGGGTGGCAAACGCTGGAAGGGTTGCCGTGACAAGGACTGCCGCGACGTTGCCGCTTGAAATATTTGCGCCGCGCGTGTTGACACCCAGGCGTTCGAGCATGGCTTGCAGGCTTTGCTGAGTTCCCGGTGCGTTACGCAAACCGTCACCGGTTCCGTTGAGACCGACAACAAGGCCGTAGCCGGTGAGTATGTTGTCGCGCACACCTTCGATGTCGGCGATATCCTTGATCCGGGAATAGGCCTGGACGGCAGGTGCAACACTGGCCAGGAGGCCGAGGGCTGCCAAGATTGATAGGGCGCGGTACATTGTGCGTGGGTTCTCTTTGAGAGCGCAATAATCCGAGAGAAGCAAAGCGAACTTTGTGCCAACCAAGATTGCTGAGTAAGTTGTTGAATGCGTTGAGGTTCGGATTTCCTGACAAATGCAGACGAGCAGGGACGGCAAAAATTACCGGGCGTTTTCAGTCGATCTTAACTGCGATGGGTGCATGCTTAAGTTCGGATTAATCTGGTTTGGCGGTAAAAGGGGATTCCGGCATGATCAAAGTCGATGGTTCAAGACCGGTCGACGCTGTGCGGACTGCACGTACGCGTGCTGCGGCGCCCATAGGCGTCGCGTTTTCCCTGGAGCAGGCCGAAGATACGCGCAGTGCGGCATCTGTTTCAGGGCCTTCTCCGATTGGGTCCGTCGAGGCGCTGATTGCGCTGCAAGAAGTGTCCAGTTCGACGACGGGGCGGGCGCGGGCGGCGCGACGAGGCAAAGACATGCTTGATCTGCTCGACGATGTTCGTGACGGGTTGCTGGCGGGCCATGTCAGCCGTGATACGCTGCAGCGGTTGGTTCAGCTCGTGGGGGCCAAGCGCGAGGACTTTGTTGATCCCGGCCTGTCGTCGGTTATGGACGAAATCGACTTACGAGCGCGGGTTGAGCTGGCAAAGCTCAACTTCGCAGATGCGAGATGAACACATTTGAGCGCGGCTTTGTTCATCAATCCTTAGTATTGCTTGCTTTTTCTTCTGTTGCTGTGGTCCAAGCAGGAACATATATTCCGCCGCGCTTTGGTGCTTTTGATTGTGCCGGGAAGGAATAGCCGTCATGAGCGTTGCCTTGTCGCCTGAATACCGGCCGTCTGATGACGAACCCTTTATGAATGAGCGTCAGCGCGAGTATTTCCGGCGCCGCTTGATTCAATGGAAAGAAGAAATCCTGCGCGAGACGAGGGAGACACTTCACAATCTGGCTCAGGAATCTTTGACCCAGGCCGACCTTGCAGACAGAGCGTCAACAGAAGCCGAGCGCGCGAACGAATTGCGGGCACGGGACAGACAGCGAAAATTGATTGCCAAAATCGATTCCGCTTTGCGCCGCATCGAAGAGGGCACTTACGGGTTTTGCGAAGATTCGGGCGATCCCATTACGCTGCGCCGCCTGGAAGCGCGTCCGATCGCGACGTTGAGCATCGAGGCGCAAGAGCGTCACGAAAAGCGCGAACGCATTTATCGCGACGATTGAGATCCGGTATTCCACGAGACAAAGAAAAGGCCGGGAGCGCTCCCGGCCTTTGTCCATTCTGTTGCTGGTGGTGGCCAGCTTCAGAAGGGGAATAGAATATCGATGACCTGCTGGCCGTAGCGCGGCTGTTGCACGTCGGAGATCTGGCCGCGCCCGCCGTAGGAGATGCGAGCCTCGGCGATTTGGGTGTGCTTGACTTCGTTGAGGAAGCTGATGTCTTCGGGGCGGACAATTCCCGACACCGACAGGTCACGCAGTTCAAAGTTGATGCGCACTTCCTGATGACCTTCGATGACGAGATTTCCGTTCGGCAGAATTTGCGTGACGACGGCGGCGACTGTGAGTTCCACTTTTTCCTTGCGGTTCACGGTGCCTTGACCGGTCGAAGACGAATCCGCGCCCAAGTCGATGGCGGCCTCGGGGCTGTAACCGTTGGGCAGCAACTTGCCCAGCGTGTTCTCAAAGCCCAGCAAATTGTTCACGCTTGCGCCTTCTTCGGATTTGCGGCTGCGTGTAGACTGGTTGGAAACTTCGGCCTTGTCTGCAATGTCGATCATCACAGTCAAGATATCGCCGATCTTGGCGGCGCGTTGATCCTTGAAGAACGAGCGCGAGCCGGCCGCCCAGAGCGAATTGGGCTGACGCGCCACCGCTTCCTGGCGGGGCATCGGCATGGTGATAACGCGGTCGCCGTTGCGGTCACGCGGGTCGATGATGGGCGTCAAGGCTGGGGCTTGGCCGACGGCGTTGATACGGTCGACCGTGGAGCATGCGCCGAGTGTCAGAGCTAGGAGCGTGAGGGCAATTCTGGGTGAGCAATGCATGATCTGGTTCTTTCGGGTAATCAATTTGCGGAAGCAATGGTGGCGCCAGGTGCGCTTACAGTTGCGGCACCGGGGCCTGTTACGCGTGCTTCGATCGTGCGGCGCGAACTGGGATTGAGGACCGATACCGTGTCGCCTTTGGCGGCGTTATTGAGCGCCTGACCTTGCGTGGTCAATTGAATACCAGGGAGCAGGAAGGTGACCGTGACGGCATCGCCCTTCTTGATGGATACAGGTTTGGCGACGTCATAGGTGAAAAGCGGCGTGCGGGCGCGCACGAAGCGGCGCGCGGCTTGTCCGGACAAACCTTGCGCTGAAGTGATCAATGACGGGCTGACATTGCCTACGGGGAACTCAAGGGTTGAGAGATCGGCGTCGCCGATGGTTTCGCCCAGCGCGATGTCGCGGGCAAATGTGGGGACATCGATGACGGCATGGGCGCGGCCGGACAGCTCGACGTAGTCGTTGGCGCCCTGGCCGCTGTTGTAGCTGAGCGTTGCTTCAAAGCTTTGCCGCGCGGCGTTGTAGGTGAGGGCGGCGATTTGCCAGCGGTTTTCTGCAGCGTCCGGCAGGGCCAGCTGGTAGGCCGGGTCGGCGAGGGCGACCTTGTAGTGGCCGGAGGTTGGGATGCGGGAGGCGATCGCTTCGGCGATGCGCGACTGAACGGCATCGGCGGCAACGACGGTTCCGGCCAGGGCCGATCCGTTGAGCAGGACTGCTGCTGCAAGTGAAAGCAAAAGGCGCATGGTTCAAGTCCTTGTGGGTATTACGAACGTGACAGACGGGCTGTCATTTGCAGCATTTCGTCGGACACCGTGATGACTTTCGAATTCATTTCGTAGGCCCGCTGAGCGGTAATCAGCGACGTGATTTCCTGCACGGCGTTGACGTTGGAGAGCTCGAGGTAGCCTTGCCTGACCGCACCGAAACCGGTCGAGCCCGGTGTTCCGGTTTGTGCTGCCCCCGAGGCAGCGGTTGCCAGGAACAGATTAGACCCTTGCGCGTCGAGGCCTGCCTCGTTGGCGAAGGCCGCCAAATCAAGCTGGCCGACATTTGTGTCCGTCGTCTGGCCGGCGAGGCGGGCAAGAACCTGACCCTGCGGGTTGACCGTGACCAGAACCGTTCCATCAGGAATGGTGATGCCTGGTTCGACGGCATAGCCGTCGGCGGTCACCAGTTCTCCACCTGCGTTCAGTGCAAAGGCGCCCGAGCGGGTGTAGGCGGTTTCACCGGTTGGCATGCGCACGCGGAAGAAGCCGCGGCCTTCGACTGCCAGATCGTAGGGGTTTTCAGTTGGCTGGACATTGCCCTGGCCCATAATGCGGTAAACAGAGGCGGTGCGAACACCAGAGCCGACCTGAATACCGGTGGGGATCAATGTGTTTTGATCGGACGAGCTGACACCCATGCGTTCAAGCGTCTGATACAGCATGTCCTGAAATTCGGCACGCTGGCGCTTGAAGCCTGTGGTGTTCATGTTGGCAATGTTGTTGGAGATAACATCAACGTTGAGCTGTTGAGCCAACATGCCCGATGATGCGATGGTGAGCGATCTCATGGCTGTTTATTCCTCTCAGACCTTGACTTCGCCAAGCCGTTGCATGGCTTTGCGTATCAGGTCGTCGGTTGCATTCAGGATTTCGGTCGAGGACTGATAGGCGCGCATCACTTCGATCATTTTGGTCATCTCGACAACAGGCTCAACGTTGGAGCGTTCAATTGCTCCCTGGACGATGCGCGCGCCGGTGGCCGGTGAGGGCGGCGCGTCCGAGGCGTAGAGATTAGATCCTTCCTTGCGCAGTGTGTGCGAAGGCACGGTGACAACGCGGAATTTTCCGATCGCTCCCAGTTGGGTCGAGATTGTGCCGTCAGCCGCGATACTGACATCGCTTTCTCCGGGGGGGATTGTCACTTCACCACCATCGGACAACACGGGATGGCCATCCGCTGTGACGATGCGGCGCTGGGCATCGAGTTTCAGATGACCGTCTCGCGTAAAGCGCTCGCCTGCTTCCGTGCGGACGACCAGGAAACCTTCACCTTGAACGGAGACATCAAGCTGTGAGCCTGTTTGCAGCATAGCGCCCGCAGACATGTCGCGCACGACACCCCAATCGCGGACGAACGAAACTTCGCGCAGGGACGCGTCTGCGGCTTCGACCGGGACCAGCAATTGCTCAAAGACCGGCGCCTCGCGCTTGAACCCTGAGGTTGAAACGTTGGCGATGTTATTCGAGATAATTTCCATATTCCGGCGCAGAGTCATTTGCGCCGTCAAACCGACGAGCAAGGAATTGTCCATTGCGGCCACCACTCCGCTGACTCCGGCAAGATCGCCGGTGCCAGGATTGGTTCTGCAGCAGATGTGCCAAAGCCTGATCGCGCGGAAATGCTGATATTTCCTATGTAATCTTTCGTTAAGGCGGGGCTGTTTGCCGGGTAAAAATTGCCGGGGGGGAACTGAAATTTAACCAGCCGGGGTGCATCTTAAGGCGTCAGAAACGATAATTCGTCTGTACACGGAGCGGTGGGTCAAAGATGTCAAGGGATAAAGACGCGGCCAAAGACAAGGATAAGGCAAAGCCAGAGGGCGAAGCGGACGGCGAGGCAGCGGCAAAGCCAAAATCGCGGTTTGGCTTCTTGCTGACCAGGAAAATGCTGATGCTTGTTGGCGCGCCTGTGGCGTTGCTGCTGGTGGCGGGAAGCGCTTATTTCTTCCTGTTTGCAGGTGGAGAAGAGGTTGTGGCCGAAGGCGGGGCGCCGGGCGCACATGGCTCGGAGCACGCGGGCGCCACAGAAGTGCATCCTGTGTTCTTTGAGGTTCCGGATATTCTGGTCAATGTGGCTTCAAGCGGTGGCAAGCCCGTGTTCCTGAAGCTCGCGGTTTCGCTTGAGCTGGAGGGCGCCGATGAAACGGCCACATCGCATCTTGAACCGATTATGCCGCGGGTTGTCGATCAGCTTCAGACCTATTTGCGCGAGCTGCGGCTTGAGGATTTGAGCGGTTCGTCAGCCATGTTCCGCCTTAAGGAAGAGTTACTGCGGCGGGTGAACCTGGCGGCGGAGCCCGTCAAAGTGAAGAGCGTTTTGTTCCGCGAAATGATTATTCAGTAACACACAGGTGGCTTATGAGCGGCGACGCTGACGACGTTAAATTGGAAGATGTGGAACCAAAACCTGACGCGGCGGTGGTGGCGGGGGATGCTGCCACGGCGCCTGTTGCCGCATCAGAGGACGACGCTGCGGCGGCCGAGTGGGCTGCCTTGGCTGATGAGAACGCGGAGCCTGAGGCAGGGGCAACGGCGCGTGTTCTCAATCAGAACGAAATCGATTCGTTGCTGGGCTTTGACGGGGGAGCGGGCGGAGAGCAGGAACGTACCGGCATTCAGGCGATCGTCAATTCGGCGCTGGTGTCTTATGAACGCTTGCCGCTGCTTGAAATCGTCTTCGACCGCCTTGTGCGGCTGCTGACGACGAGTTTGCGCAATTTCACATCCGACAATGTTGAAGTCAGTCTGGACAATATTTCTTCGATCCGGTTTGGCGACTATTTGAATTCCATCCCATTGCCGGCCATCTTGACCGTATTTCGTGCCGAGGAATTGGACAATTACGGCCTGTTGACCGTCGATTCGAGTTTGATTTACTCGATCGTCGATGTGTTGCTTGGCGGGCGGCGCGGCACAGCGGCGATGCGCGTTGAAGGACGTCCTTACACCACGATCGAGCGGACGCTTGTGCAACGCATGCTGGAGGTGATGCTGCAGGATCTGGGTGTTGCCTTCGAACCCGTGAGCCAGGTCAAGTTCACGCTTGACCGGCTGGAAATCAACCCGCGCTTTGCGGCCATCGCGCGACCTGCGAACGCTGCGGTGCTGGTGAAGCTTCGTGTTGACATGGAAGACCGGGGCGGACGCATCGAATTGTTGTTGCCCTACGCGACGCTTGAGCCCATTCGCGAATTGCTGTTGCAGATGTTCATGGGCGAAAAATTCGGCCGTGACTCGATCTGGGAAGGCCATTTGGCAACGGAATTGTGGAGCACAAATGTCGAGCTTGAAGCGGTCCTCGACGAGATGCCGATGTCGCTGAATGATGTGATGAACTTCGAGGTTGGTCAGACGCTGCTTCTCAATGTCGGTCCTGATGCGCGTATCGAATTGCGATGCGGCGGGGTTGGATTGCTGTGCGGGCGAATGGGGCGGATCGGTCATCAAGTGGCGGTCAAAGTTGAAGGTACAGAACGCGGCAGCCGGTCGCATACAGGGGCACGAGCATGAGCGAAGCATTCGTTATTGATGTTGTGGTTATCGCCTTGTTGGGGGCGACGATTTATTTCGCCTTCCGCCTCGACCGGCGCTTGCAGGGTATGCGCAGTGTGCAGAGCGAGATTGCCGGTGTTATCCGCGAGCTCAACGTCGCTGCGGCGCGCGCTGAAGCGGGAATCCAGGGATTGAAAAGCGCTGCGGAGTCGTCCGGCCAAGACCTGGAGGAAAGAATAAAACACGCTCAGGGGATCGGTGATGAACTGGCGATCCTGATGAAAGCGAGTGAGCGGGCCGGCCGTCAAATCGACCCTTCGCGAGTGCAGGCCATTCCGGCGCTGAAATCCCATTCCAGGCCCGCACTTGACGCGCTGCGCGCGCGCAGTGCAATCGTTTAAGGATTTTCAACGATGTCATCGCGCGTTCGATTATTGCCTACACTCATGGGTGCTGCCGGCGTGTTGCTGGCGCTGCGCATCGGCGCCATGGCATCCACGCCCGCAGAACCACCCGAGCCTGCGGGGAGCGAGCAGGCGGCGGAGCCCGCAGATCAAGCAAGTGGCGGCAAAGCGGATAAGACACCACAGGAGCCTGAAAGCCAGCACGGTGAATCTGCTCCGGCGGCCAGCTCCAGCGACGCACATGGTGGAGAAGCTGCTGGTCAATCCCAGGTGTATAGCGGGTTAGCGCAGACCAAGGGTGAAGCGGATGTGTTGCAGAAACTTGGAGATCGCCGCGCCGCGCTTGATGCGCGTGAACGCGATCTTGGTTTGCGCGAACAGCTTTTGTTGGCGGCCGAGAAGCAAATTGCAGAGCGCCTCGCCGATCTCAAAGGGCTGGAGCAAAAGCTCGACGTTATGATGGCCAAGCGCAATGAGCTGGAAGAGGCGCAACTCGTATCGCTGGTGAAGTCATACGAAAACATGAAGCCCGACGATGCGGCACGTATCTTCAACCGCCTGGAGCGGACAATTCTTGTGGACGTTGCGTCTCGCATGAAGCCTGTGAAGATTGGCGCGGTGTTGGCGGCGATGGAGCCTTCAAAGGCACAAGATTTAACGGTCATGCTCGCCAAGCGGATGAGACTCAGTCAGCTCACGCCGGTTGTGCCACCCGTCGCGTTGCCAGCGCCTCCGGCGCCGGTTGAGCCAGTTGCGGAAGCCGACACTTCGGAAGCGCCTGCAGAGGTTAAGCCTGCTGCTGAATCGCCGCCGCATAGCTGAACCTTAAGGGCGGCTTAACTGCGTTCCCGCTAGAGTCAGTTGCTTCAAAGACTAGCGGATCCGGATGTTTGCGTTGCGTTTGATCGTAACTTTTGCCGCACTGGTTGTGGCCGTGGTTTTGCCGGCTTTCGCCGAAGAGATCGCGCGACCGCAAGCCAAGATTACAGCCAGCGTGCAAGATGGCTTTGCGCGCTTAATGTTTGACTGGAACGAAGAAGTCTCGGGGGTCGCGCAGGTTGGCGACGGTGTGCTGATCATTACGTTTGACCGCAGCTTTGACGCCGATACCGGCGCGCTCGCAAAAGCGCTTGAGCCTTATGTGGCTTTGGTGCGCCGCGACGCGGATGGCCGGTCACTGCGCTTTGCGCTCAAGGGTCCGGTCCGGGTGAAGACGACCAATCATGCGGTGCGTTATGCCTTTGATCTTGTGCCGCCATCGTTCAAAGGCGACCCTGCGCCCCCGCCAGCACCGGATGGCGTGAAGGCCAAGCAGCTTGTGACAGTTCGCGTCACCGAGCGCGAACGAACGACACGGTTGCAGTTCGACTACACAGGGAAGATCGGCTACACGGCCAAACTTGCCGATGGGATTTTGCAGGTCAACTTCACGAAACCGGCGAAAGTCAATCTCACGCGATTTTCTGAAACGCCACCCGCATGGATTCGTGCCGCCCGTTCCAGCATCGTTGAAGGAAAGTTGCGGCTTGAGTTTGATGTTGATCGCGAAGCTGACTTTCGCGATGTGAGCGAAAATGGCCAAATCGCTCTGGAGCTCCTTGAACCAAAGTCCGACGCTACAGCCGCTGAGGAGCGGCTCAAGGCCGAGGGTGCGCCGAAAATCATTATTCCCGAGGCCACGGAAAATTCTCCAGCGCCGCCAGTGTTGAGCGCGGATGCAATTGTTTTTGCGCCATTGCCGCGCAAAGGTGCCGAGGCGACTGCAGCGCCAACGGATGAGCCTGCCGGGCAAAGTGCGCTGGCGCCGGATGTGGCACTTGGCGATGGTGCCGCCTTGCTTGCAGCCGCGACGGAGGCACAGTCTGGCGATGCGTTGCCGCCCAACTTGCGGCTTGGCCAATCGGATTTGTCAGCGGCGTTGGCGCCTCTGGTCTCATCGACTCCGGCGGTGGCTGGCAAAGCAAGAGCCGAAATATTTGGATCCATGCTCAGGCTCGAGTTGCCCTATTCGAAATTGCCTGCAGCTGCCATCTTTAGACGAGGTTTGGTGGTTTGGGTGGTCATGGAAACGACAGAAGCCATGGATCTGAGCGGGCTTTCTGCGTTGGTGAATTCGCCCGCGCGTGCCTTGTCGGCGCCGGCAGAAGTAGCGCCCGGCGTCACTGGGTTTCGCCTTGAAGCTCCTGTTTCCATGTCGGTAAGCGCTGCGGCGGTTGGCAATAGCTGGGTTGTGGCTGTCGGCAACACCGTGCCGGATTTACCGGCGCAGTTGCAACTTGTCCGCCAAACGGTGGGCTCGGCGACCAAGATGCGGGCGTTTATGCCTGGCGCTACTCAAGTCGTTTGGCTCAAGGATCCTGAAGTCGAGGACCGGATGGCTGCGGTGTTGAGTTTTGCACCGGCGCGCGGTCTTTTTGACATGCGAAGCTTTGTCGAGTTTGCGGCCTTACCCTCGCAGCAAGGACTTGTTGTGCAAGCGATTGCGGATGATCTGGCGGTCGTGGTTGAAGGCGATGAGGTTGTCATTGCCCGCCCAGCTGGACTGAGTGTGTCGGCGGCTCAGTTTGTCCAGGCACTGGCAACTTCACAAAGCGCATTCCCATCAACCGGAGGGTTTGGCGCTGTTGACTTTGCGGCCTGGGGCAAAAGAATTAAAGCGACGCGCGAAGAGACTGTTTCTGAGTTGCTGCGGCAATCGTCCCAAACTTTGGGGGGAATGAGCCCGCCGCGGATGGCGCTGGCGCGCTTCTTTATTGCCGAAGGCCTGGGCGCCGAGGCGCTGGGTGTTTTGCGGAACATCTCACATGACGACCGTACAGCCGAGGCCAATCCTCCGTTCCGTGTGGCCAGGGCACTGGCCAATATTCAAATGGCGCGTTACCGCGAGGCGCTTGATGATCTCAAGATCGACGCGCTTGGAAATGATCCACATGCTGCGCTGTGGCGCGGGATTGCGGCAGCAGGCGCGCGCGAATGGCGTTTGGCGCGAAGCAACTTGATGACTGCGTTGAAAATTGTTTCGCGGTATGAGCCGGAATGGCAAGGCCGCGCACGAGTGGCGCTGGCGAAAGCGGCGTTGGCACTGGATGAACCAGGGACAGCGCGGCAAATTCTTGAAGCCATGCCACGGCAATCGCTGTCTGCGAGGGTCACGGCCGAGGCCGCGTTGGAGAGGGCCATGATCGAAGGCGCTTTCAAAAAGACGGACGCTGCCATCGCGCACTTCGATCAGTTGATGAATTCGACCTACAGTCCCGTCGCCGCCCGGGCAACGCTGGAAGGGACATTGTTAAAGGCAAAATCTGGCAGGCTAAAAATCGAACTGGCGATCGAGACGCTTGAGCGGTTGCGATTTCAGTGGCGCGGCGATGAAGTTGAGCTGAAGACGCTG
This sequence comes from Alphaproteobacteria bacterium, assembly GCA_034440175.1. Lineage (GTDB taxonomy): Bacteria > Pseudomonadota > Alphaproteobacteria > Micropepsales > Micropepsaceae > SZUA-430. The sequence goes on along the minus strand of JAWXBO010000118.1, from coordinate 9,711 downwards.
ACTGAGCTTGGACAGCTTTATGTTGCGCACAACAAAATCCGCGATGGTCTTAACACGATGCGCCTGGCGGTCCGTCATTTCTCTGACTCGGAGGAGGCGCGCACGACTGCAGCACAGATGGCCAAGATTTTTGAGTCGTTGTTCATCGGGGGCAAGGCCGATCATCTGTCGCCGGTAGCCGCTTTGGCGTTGTTTTATGACTATAAGGAACTTACGCCGGTCGGGCCGCAAGGCGACGACATGATCCGCAAACTGGCAGAGCGGCTTGCGGCCATCGACCTTTTGCCCCAAGCGGCGGAATTGTTGCAACATCAAGTCGACAATCGTTTGGACGGTGTGGCGAAGGCGTCGGTGGCGACGCGGTTGGCTCTTGTCTATTTGCTGGACCACGAACCGGGCAAGGCGCTGGCTGCCATTCGATCGAGCAAGCAAACCCGATTGCCGGATGACCTTATCGTGCAGCGAGACCTGATTGAAGCGCGGGCACTTGCGGACACGAAGCATTTCGACCAGGCCCTCGACGTCATTGCAACAGATTTGAGCCTGGAGGCTGACCGCCTGCGCGCCGATATTTACTGGGACTCACAGAGATGGCCTGCGGCTGCGGCGAAAACAGAGGCCTTGCTGGATACACGGTATAAAGACGACACACCTTTGAGCGCGATTGAGCGGATGGATCTGATGCGGGCATGCGTGGGTTATTCGCTGTCGGGCGACAGTGCGTCCCTTGAACGATTGAGATCACGTTACAACGCCAAGATGTCGATGTCGCCTGAGGCAAAAGCATTTGCGATGATTACTCATTCGCCGGACGTGACGAATGACGACTACAAGAGTCTCGTCAAACGGGTGGCTTCGGCCGATACGCTCGATGAATTTCTGACCGAGTTCAAGTCGCGCTATGGCACTGGCGGTCCGGCTGCCACCGCGACGCCGTAGAGCGGGCTGTTTCCATTTGACTGGCGCAAAATCGACGGATGGTCTGTGTATGTACCAACGCATGCATACGTGCATATAAGGAGAAAAGACTGTAATATTTCAATCTGTTAAGCCCTAAAAAACCATCTGAAAAACCAATATGTATGCATGCAGTCGTCGTAAGCCAGGGCCGAAGCGTGGGGGGCGCGCGCCGTCAGATTTCGCGCGCACCCCACCCGTTCCCCGCCTGTCAGGGCAGGGATGCTCGGTCTATTCAAAGTTCAAGTCGCAGCTGGGCATCGCCCTTTTTTAGAGCGACGCCAGAAGTATGGAACATATACAGAACTATTTTGCTGCGTCAACCTGAATTTCACGCGGCGCCATCACCTGGTACCCGGGTTCATAACGGGGTGACACGAGGCTCGCAAAAAATACACACGCGAAAGCGCGATGACGCGAAAAGAAAGTGACCTTCCTGCAAGTGCAGTCGAGCGGAAAAAGCCTCACCCTTTCTTTTCGCGTCTTCGCGACTTCGCGTGAGAGCCTATTTTGAGTTTTCCTTGTCACCGACTTATGATAGCGGACGCTAGTGCATTGCACTGCGAATTGGAGTCGCGCTTCGATGCGGCACAGGAGTTCTCCATGCGTTTTCGTGAAGTGTTTGCCGTGTCGTTGTTGCTGGCTGCGTTTCAACCTGCGTGCGCAGACGAACGGCTGGCTGCCCGCGTTGACCGCGAAGCCAACCGCGTGATGAAAGCCACCGGCGCCAAAGGTCTTGCGATTGCAGTTATCGAAGATGGGCAAGTTGCCTTTGCGCAAAGCTATGGCCAGCGTAATGAAGCGGGCGCGGCGCTCAAACGGGACACGATAATGTACGGCGCGTCGCTGACCAAGGCAGCCTTTGCGTATATGGTCGTGCAATTGGTGGATGAGCGAGTGATCGATCTCGACACCTCGATTGCCAAATACCTGCCCAAGCCCTTGCCGGACTATCCAACTGAAGACAAATACGCGTCATGGAGCGATCTGAAGGGTGATGAGCGTTGGCGGAACCTGACGCCACGCATTCTGCTTAGTCACAGTTCCGGATTTCACAACTTCGGGTTTCTTGAATCCGATCAGAAACTGCGGATTCATTTTGAACCGGGAACGCGCTATTCATACTCGGGCGACGGATTCATTTTGCTTCAGTTCGTCCTGGAACGAGGTCTTGGCCTTGATGTGGGCCACGAGATGCAACGCCGGGTGTTCGACCGCTTCGGCATGGCGAATACGAGTATGATCTGGCGCACAGGTTTTGCGCCCAATCTTGCCGACGGTTGGGATTTGAACGGCCGGGTTGAACCGCACGACGAACGCAGCACCGTGCGGGCAGCGGGTTCCATGGATACAACGATTGCCGACATCGCCCGCTTTGCTGCGGGCTATGTGCGCGGCGATGGCTTGTCAAGTCAAGCGCGCGCTGAGTTGACCAGGGCGCAGATGGCGATCACGACAGCCAGTCAGTTTCCGGTTCTGCAGGATGAGGTTGCGCCGGATTTGCGTCACAAGGGTTTGGCGGCAGGGCTTGGCGTTATTGTGTTTGACGGTCCGCAGGGCCGCGGCTTTCAAAAGGGTGGCCACAACGACACAACTGGCAACACTTTGGTTTGTATTGAAAACGGCAAGAGATGTGTGCTGATCTTGTCCAATGACGTGAGAGCGGAGGCGGGGTTTCCGGCTATTGTCAAAGTTGTTCTTGGCGAAACTGGAATGAAGTGGACGTGGGAATACGGCGCGACGCCGATGTTGCCGTGATCAGAGCGGTTTGAAATCGAGGCCTAGATCCAGGCATCTCGGGGAGTGCGTAATCGCACCGGACGATATTAGATCGACACCTGTGGCGGCGATGGCTGCTATGGTGGCAGCGGTGACGTTGCCTGATGCTTCGAGCACGGCGCGGCCGGCGGTGAGCTTGACGGCCTCACGCAATGTTTCGGGTGGCATGTTGTCGAGCAGGATTGAATTGGCACCGAGGGACAAGGCTTCGCCGAGTTGTTCCAGGTTATCGACTTCGACTTCGACGTGAACCATGTGGCCGGCGTGGGCGCGCGCGGCTTTGATGGCGTTGGCGATGCCGCCTGCGGCGACGATGTGGTTGTCCTTGATGAGAATGCCGTCATCGAGGCCGAAGCGATGGTTGTGTCCGCCGCCGCAACGGACCGCATACTTCTCAAAAGCGCGCAGGCCTGGTGTCGTTTTGCGGGTGCACACGACGCGCGCTTTGGTGCCGGATACCAATGCAACAAGGCTTGCCGTTGCCGATGCGACGCCCGACAGGCGGCCCAGGAAATTCAGAGCGACGCGTTCGCCGGTGAGGATGGGGCGCGCCGGGCCTTCGATGGTGGCGATGATTTCACCGTGATCGACGCTCGAGCCGTCGGCCACAGATATTTTCATTTTGATGCGCGGATCGAGCAGGCGAAAGGCAGTGGCGGCAAAGTCCAGACCTGAAATGCGGCCTGGTTCGCGGGCGGAGATGGTGCCATGCGCCGTGGCGGTGATGGGAATAGTTGCTTCGGTCGTCAGATCGCCTGCGCGGCCGATGTCTTCGAGCAATGCCGCACGCACGGCGGGTTCGATCAGCAATGGCGACAAGGGTTGGACGATGGTGGCCGGTTGCTTCATGCCCTTCGCGTCGCCTGAGCGCTGTCTGAGAGCTTCGTTTCGCGCAATGCCAGTTCGGCGGTCGCGCGGATCTGGGCCAGGGTCACGAATGTTCGATTGGCGAGGGCAGGGTCCGCCTGCGGGTAGTCGCTGCGGAAGTGTCCGCCGCGGCTTTCGGTGCGGTTCAATGCGGCACCGGCAATGAGCAGTGATGCCGCCGTCATGTTGCGCAAGTCGGAATCGCCTGTTCCAGCCCTCTCGAGCATTGTGATGGTGGAAAGGGCTGCGATGAGGTCTTCGGAGTTTCGCTCGAGGCCCACATTCATGGTCATGGATTTGCGTAGGAGCGCTACGTTTGGGGTGGCTGAATCGAGCACCATTTGCGGCGGTGGAAAGGAGCCTGCGGCAGTTCCGCTTGGCAATGAGCTACGCGCAATGTCGCTGGCGGCACGGGCGCCAAAGACGATGGCTTCGAGCAGTGAATTGGAGGCCAGGCGGTTGGCGCCATGTGCGCCGGTTGAAGCGCATTCGCCAATGGCCCAAAGTCCGGGCAAGTTGGTGCGTGCGTTTTCGTCAACGGATATTCCACCCATGTGGTAGTGGGCCGCAGGTGCGACCGGAATGAGTTCGGTGCGCGGGTCAATGCCGGCCGACTGGCAGTATGAGAAGACCGTTGGGAAGGCGTCGGGGAAGCGGGCGCCTATGACGTGGCGGGTGTCGAGAAAGACTTTTCGTCCGGCACGGATTTGCCGGAAAATTCCGCGGGCTACGATGTCGCGTGGCGCAAGTTCTCCGTCTTTGTGGACGGCTGGCATGAAGCGCTCACCCTGGTCGTTGACCAGGATCGCGCCTTCGCCGCGCAGTGCTTCGGTGGCGAGCGGGGCTGGATCGCGGCCGATGGCGATGGCGGTTGGATGAAACTGAACGAACTCGGGATCAGCGATAACGGCGCCTGCACGTGCGGCCATGCCCAGGCCCTGGCCGCGTGCTTGCGGCGGGTTGGTCGTGACTTCAAACAAACCGCCGACGCCGCCGAGGGCAAAGATTGTTGCGGTGCTGCGGATCAGGACCGGCGAGGCTTTGTCATGGACCGGGTGGGCATAGACCCCGGCAACACGCCCGTCTTCCATGGCGAGTTCAAAGGCAATCAAGCCTTCGAGAATGCGAATGCGGGGCTGGTCTTTGACGGCCTTAATCAGGGACGCCATGATTTCAGCACCTGCACGATCACCGGAAACGCGAACGATGCGGTTGCGTGAGTGCGCTGCTTCGCGGCCAAGGACAAAGCCTCGTTTGGCGGTGCGGTCAAAGGGCACGCCCAGGCTTGCCAGATCGTCGATGCGGCTTGCTGCGTCCGAGGCGATGAGGCGGGCGATTTTTGCATCAACAATGCCCGCGCCTGCGATTTCGGTGTCGCGGGCGTGAAGTTCGGGGCTGTCGTCTGATCCCAGTGCTGCCGCGATGCCGCCCTGGGCCCAGGCGCTTGAGGCGCCTGAGCCAAGGGAGGCTGCTGACAATATGGTGACGGGGCCTTCGAATTTGAGCGCCGTGAATAGTCCGGCCAGGCCTGCACCGGCAATGAGCACGCCGCCGGTATGGATGACGTTATCGACCTGGCGGGGCATGGCTTAGTGGACCGCAGTTGGGGGTTTGCCGACTTCAAGCATGCGCTCGACGGCCTTGCGGGCGCGGGCGGCGATTTGGGGTTCGACTTTGACTTCGTGGGTGAGGGTCTGCAGCGAGCGCAGGATCTTGTCCAGGGTGATGCGTTTCATGTGCGGACACAGGTTGCAAGGGCGCAGGAATTCGATGTCGCGATGCTGGGCTGCGATGTTGTCGCTCATCGAGCATTCGGTAAGAAGCACCACACGGGGCGGGCGCTTTTTGGTGACATAGTCGATCAGGGCCGAGGTTGAGCCGGCAAAGTCGCATTCAGCGACGACTTCGGCTGGGCACTCGGGGTGGGCCAGGACAATGGCGCCTGGGTGGTCGATGCGAAAGCGGCGGACGTCTTCGGCGGAGAAGCGCTCGTGCACTTCGCAGCGGCCTTCCCAGGCGATGATCTTGATCTTGGTCTGGTTGGCGACGTTTTGGGCCAGGAACTTGTCGGGCAGCATGATCACGGTATCGACGCCGCGCTCGGCGGCGATGGATTCGACGACGGCAACAGCGTTTGACGAGGTGCAGCAGATGTCGCTCTCGGCCTTCACTTCGGCGGACGTGTTAACGTAGGTGACGACAGGCAGGTTTGGATATTTTTCTCTCAGCAGGCGCACGTCGGCACCGGTGATGGAGGCGGCGAGCGAGCATCCGGCTTCCAGGTCGGGGATCAGAACCATCTTGTCAGGCGACAGGACTTTCGACGTCTCGGCCATGAAGTGGACGCCGGCCTGAACGATGATTTTGGCATCGGTTTTTGCGGCTTCACGGGCGAGCTGAAGTGAATCGCCGACAAAATCGGCGACACAGTGGAAGATTTCCGGCGTCTGATAATTGTGGGCCAGAATGACCGCGCCGCGCTCTTTCTTCAGGCGATTGATCTCGGCGATCAAGGGCGCAAAAACTGGCCATTCGATTTCAGGGATGACGTTGGCGACTTTGGCGTAGATGGCTTTCGTCGCCGCTGCGACCTCAGGCGTATAAATGAGATTAGAAGATGCAGCGTGAGCCAAGGTCGCCTCCCGTATTATGCTCATGTTGAGCATATATATGGCATCAAAAAACGGCGGCACAAGGCCCTCCGTTGTTTAAATGCTATGTTTGAGCATAAGTAATGTCAAGCAGGGCTTGGGGGCGTCAAGTTTTACCCGCAGGCTTTATTGGCGCGGGCGTCACAGACTGCGGCGTACGACCTGACGTAAACCATTGGGATTGCTGTGGCGAAAAGGGTCTCATGTTTCATAGTTTTCAGTTGCTTGCGCGTGTGGGGCTAAGCGTGACGATTTTGGGATGTGGCGCCGTTCTGATCGGGGTTGCGGCTCAAAGTCTGCATTGGTCGTTCGATTTGGCGGCGCAGTTTCTTTTGCCGGCGGTTGTCGTTGCCAGTGTGGCGGCGCTGATCGCGGGTTTGGCGAGATTGCCGCTGATGGCGGCGGGGTTTTTGGGGATCGCGGTTTTGGCGGCGTTGACTGCCGGACCGTGGACGACGAGCCCGCGCTCTGTACCGGCAGAGGCACCACGTTTTTCGGTATTGCTGTTCAATGTCTGGTATCGCAATCAACAGGTGAGTGAAATCGTGCAGATGATCCGGCGCGAGAATCCGGACATGGTTGTGCTGCTAGAAGCGACACCACGGATCAGGAGTGAGCTGCAGTCTCTCGGCGCAGTTTATCCCTACCGGCTGGATTGCCTTGGCAGCGGTGGATGTGACGTGTTGATGTATTCGCGCGCGCAGTTGGCGGCGCATTCGGTCAAGGCGACGCAAGATGAGGATCACTCGCCGTTGCTGTCTGTAGCAACAGAGATTGCCGGCTGCCGGATGATGGTGTTTGCCACGCACATGACGCGGCCATTTCCAATTGGGTCAAATGAAGCTCAACGCGCACAGGCCCGCGAGATCGGCAATGTGGTGGCAGCGTGGGATGGCGCGAAGCTGGTGCTCGGCGATTTCAACGGGGCGCCGTGGGGTTATGTGATGCGGACGATTTCGTCGCGCGGCAATGTCGATATTCTGACGGGAGCGGGGGGCACCTGGCCCAGTTATTTGCCGCAGCAGTTGCGCATTCCCATTGATCACATGCTGGCGGGGCCGGGGCTGAGCTTTGTCTCGCGGCGTATTTTGCCGCCGATCGGTTCGGATCATGCGCCAGTGTTGGTCGAGATCGCGGTCACCGATCCCAGTAAGTGCCGCTAAGGCCGCGCGGTGCGCAGCATGGGGACACGGACGCCGGGGGCGGGGCGTTCTCGGATGACTTCGCGGCGGAAGCGGAACTGTTCGGCGGGGCGCCCGCCTGCTTTATCCGTGCGTTTGCCGGTGCGCTCGACCAGTCCGCCACTCTCGACCAGGCGGCGGAAGTTTTGTTTGTGCAGGCGGATGCCGGAAATCGCTTCGACGGTGCGCTGAAGGTCGAGGAGCGTGAATGAGGTGTCCATAACCTCGAAGACGATCGGGCGGTACTTCAGTTTTCCACGCATGCGGCCCATGCCGGTCGCCAGAATGCGGCGGTGATCGAATTGCATGGCGTTGCCAAAGCGCGCCTGCTCAAGGGTTGGCGGTGCCGAGGACGGCAACGGGCGCCCGTCGTGGCGGGCTTCGGAGACTAAGCCCGCCTCGTACATCAGCTCGTAGCGCTCCAGGACTTTCTCTTCGTCCCACAGGCCGCCATCGAGGCCGAAACATTGGCGGGCGCGGTCCCAGCGTATGTCTTTGTCCGTGATAGACGCCCATGCTTCGAGGCGCGGCCTGATCATCCTGTCGATCAACGCAGGGCGTTCGTTGCGCCAGTCTTCCCAGGGGAAGAAATCATAGATGTCTCGCCAGCGTCCGCGGGTATCGCTGTCGTGGCCGGCCCGGGTTAGGGCCAGATAACCGACGGAGACGACCCGCGCGCCTTCACCGGGTTCCGGTTCATGGCGTCCCCGGTCACCGAAAGTGTAGAGTTGCTCGACATAGCCCAGCGAGACGCGGGCTTGTTCGTGCACCAGATTTCGCAGGCCGATCTCCAGCGTGCGGTGATGTTCGGGTTCGAACGGGCCAAAGGGCAGCCCTTCAGGGTCGCGCACGACGAGAACGCGCGGCGTTTCCCCGGTGACCGTGACGACGCAGGCATTGAGGCCGATGACAACGGTGTTTGCTGCGGCGGTTTTTGTCATGGCGTGAGGGGAAGCGAAAAGAGCACTCCTTCGAACACCATTTTGCCTGGGCCCATGGCATCGACGGCGTCGAGCATACGCCCGTCGCGTTCCAGCAATTTGTCTGCGAAGGCGACGATGCGGGTGTTGGGCTGGGCGTGGGCGGCGCGCTGGCGCAGGAGTTGTGCGATCGCATGTTCGTGGCCAGGGGGGCTCAACATGCAGGCGATGGCAAAAGCCGATGCTGTCGAGCGGCTGATACCGGCCCAGCAATGGATGAGAAGCGGTTGGTGGCGCTGCCAGTCTTTGGCAAAGGCCAACAGTTCGCGAACATGCATTTCATCGGGCGCGGTATGCTCGGGCGAGCTGGAGGAAATATCGTGCATGCCGAGTTTGAGGTGGCGATGACCGGAGATTTCGCCTGGCGTGGGCATTTCATCGTGCGGATCGAGCAAGGTGATGAGATGCGACGGGCGAATCTGCAGAGTGACGCCGGGGACTTTGCTTTTTGGGCAGACATAGATCGCGGGCATCTTGTGTTCCGCTAGCCTCGCGTTTGGGTGGACGGGAGCAGGTCGTGAAAGCGGGTCATGAAATTTGCCTGGGCGATGCTTGCGGGTTGCGGTTTCAGTTTCACCGGTTTCAAGCCGCGAGGCGAGCCGAAAAACTCCAGAGCTTCTTCGGCAGCAAAGCCCGCCAGTTGTGTTGCTTCGAAATAGGCCGAAGCCTTGTCGGCGCGTTTGATGAGCGCCGTGATGTCTTCGGGCAATTGCGCGGGCAGGCCAAAGCGCAGGTGAATGGCTGCGAGCAGTTTGTTCTCCAGCGATTTGTAGTCGAGGCCGACGGCGGCCTTGAACGGGCTGATCAGGTCGCCGACGACGTATTCCGGCGCATCGTGCAACAAGGCGGCCAGGCGCCAGCGTTGGGCAATGCCGGGTTTCAGTTGTGCCAGACAGTCTTCGACGACCATCGAATGCTCGGCCACAGAAAATGCATGATCGCCGTGGGTTTGGCCGTTCCAGCGGGCGACGCGGGCGAGGCCGTGGGCAATGTCCTGAATTTCGATGTCGAAGGGCGATGGGTCCAACAGGTCGAGCCTGCGGCCTGACAGCATGCGCTGCCAGGCGCGGGGATGGATAACTTTTTGAAGTTTGCCCATGATGCGGCTCGCGTTGCATATTTCTGTGGATGTTGAGCGTGATTGCCCGATCCAAGTCAAGGCGGGTGTGAAGGCACTGCTATATCAGGTGTGGCAATAGCTGAAAGGATCAGAACCTTGGCGTACAGAAAATTACTTGTTCCACTCACCGGCGCAGCGCGAGACAATCACGTTCTGAAGGCTGCCTTCGAAATTGC
>JAWXBO010000117.1:0-14576 GCA_034440175.1 Alphaproteobacteria bacterium | reverse complement strand
CCTCGCAAATCGCGCTTTACTCCCCCGCACCTCAAGCCCCACAGTGCGCGCCAACAACCCACGGATCACTCCCATGCACACCGGCGTCCGCGCCCTCGCACTCGCCCGCTGGCGGCTTGCCATTGCACTCAGCGCCATCGTCGCAGCGCTCTATTTCGGCTTCATTTTCGCCGTCGCCTTCGCCAAAGACACCATGGCCCACGAAATCGCGCCGGGCCTCAGCCTCGGCATCCTCGCGGGGGCGGCCGTCATCATCGGTGCCTGGTTGACGACGTGGTTCTACGTGTCGTGGGCGAACCGGTATTTCGACCCGGCCCTGCGCGCCATCAACGCCAAGCGCCGCCCATGAGCCAGACCAGCCTGGGCGAGCCCAACCTCACCGCCATCGCCTTTTTCTTCATCTTCATTGCCATAACCCTTGCCATCACCTTCTGGGCAGCGCGGCGCACCAAAACCACCGAGGAATTCTTCGCCGCTGGGCGCACCATCTCCGGCCGCCAGAACGGCTTCGCGCTCGCTGGCGATTACATGAGCGCCGCGAGTTTTCTGGGGATAGCAGGCCTGGTGTCCCTGTCGGGCTTTGACGGCCTGATCTACTCGACCGGCTGGCTGGTCGGTTGGCCGGTGGTCTTGTTCCTGATCGCCGAGCCGCTGCGCAATCTGGGAAAATACACCTTCGCCGATGTCGTGAGTTTCCGCCTCAGGCAAACGCCGGTGCGCATTTCGGCCGCCATCGGCACACTCGCCGTCGTCTCGTTCTATTTGATCGCGCAAATGGTGGGCGCCGGAAACCTGATCAAGCTGATGTTCGGCATTTCCTACGAACTCGCCGTCGTCATCGTCGGCTGCGTGATGCTGGCCTATGTGCTGATCGGCGGCATGATCGCTACCACCTGGGTCCAGATCGTCAAAGCCGTGCTGCTGCTGGGTGGCGCGGCGTTGCTGTGCGTTCTGACCCTGGCGCAGTTTTCGTTCAACCCCGCCGAGCTCTTCGCCAAGGCCGCCGACATGTACGGACGCGAGGTGCTGGCGCCCGGCAAGCAGGTCGCCAACCCCTGGGACGCGATTTCGCTCGGCCTCGCCCTGATGTTCGGCACCGCAGGCCTGCCGCATATCCTCATGCGATTCTACACCGTCCCCGACGCCAAGGCCGCGCGCCAGTCGGTGTTCTGGGCCACCGGCCTGATCGGCGTCTTCTATCTCATGACCTTCATCCTCGGTTTCGGGGCCATGGTGCTGGTTGGGCGCGAAGCCATCATGGCCGTCGACAAAGGCGGCAACATGGCAGCCCCCCTGCTCGCCGAAGTGCTGGGCGGCACCGGCTTGCTGGGCTTTATCGCCGCCGTCGCCTTCGCCACGATCCTGGCCGTCGTCGCCGGCCTGACGTTATCGGGGGCAGCCGCCCTCAGCCACGACCTCTGGGTCTCCGTCCACCGCAAGGGCGATGCCCCGCACAGCGAGCAATTGCTGGTCGCCCGCATCGCGACAGTCGCACTGGGAATTGTGGCCATCATCTTAGGGATCGCGTTCAAGGGACAGAATGTGGCCTTCATGGTGGGCCTGGCCTTCGCTGTGGCGGCCTCGGGCAACTTTCCGGCCCTGGTGCTCTCGATCTTCTGGCGCGCCTACACAACCATGGGCGCGGTCGCTTCGATCATCACCGGCACGGCCTCAAGCCTGCTGCTGATCGCTTTGTCGCCGACCATCATGATCGATGTCATGGGCGGCGAAAGCGCAATCTTTCCCCTGAAAAACCCCGCCATCATAACAATCCCCTTAGGCTTCGCCACCGGCATCATCGTGTCCCTGCTCTGGCCCGAACCAGCCGCCCGCGACGCCTACGAAGCCAAAGAACGCCGCATGATCACCGGCGTAGAGTGAAGGCCCCCATACCCTGCGAGCCACAAGTGCTGCGCAGGTACTTCCCCCGCAAGCGGAGGAAGACACCAGATTTTCTGTCTGCCCCCGCTTGCGGGGGAAGTGGCTGCGCCGCGTTAGCGGCTGCAGACGATGGGGGGCCTAGCCCCGCAGCAACTGCCGGCATTGCGCGGGCAACACGTCCAGACGCATCGCCTTCTCCGGCGCATACGGCGTCGAGCCTTCGCGCTTCCACGATGTGTCCTTGAACCACGACGCCAGCTCCGCCCCGCAGCCGTCGCCGTCGGGCGGCGGTTCCTGGTCCTTGCAATCGTCGCTGTCCACCGGGCACGCCATGCGCACATGCATATGCGCCATGTGTCCGCGCCACGGCCTGATCTTTTGCAGCCAAGCCTGCCCAGCCGCACGCGCGCAAAGAGCCTGTTTGATCGGCGGCGAGACAAAGATGCGCTCAACCCCCGGCGCCTGCGCTGCGCGCTTCAGCAACGAAACCTGCGCCGCGCCGAACAACGCGTTCACCCTCAAGGTGCTGACATCAACCATCGACGGCGGCTCGAACGTCTCCAATTGACCCGCACTCAACTTTCGCGCAGGCAACGGCGTCAGCCAGATGTCGGCATCCAGACCAACCTGATGCGAATTGTGATCCGAGGGCAGGGGCCCGCCACGCGGCTGAGCCAGATCGCCAACCAGCACACCGCGAAAGCCATCACTGGCAACGCCCGCCGCCAGCAACCGGATAAAGCGGATCAAGCCCGGATGACCCCACGCCCTGTTACGCGCCGGATTCAGCACCTGCCAGTGTACAGCCTCGAGCGGCAATTGCTGGGCCCCGGCAATGCAGCCGCGCGTGTAGGTGCCATAGACTCTCGATTCGCCGCCACTGGACGACTGAACTGCGGCAAATTGCTCGGCAGCTGGAGGAGCAGCAGCCACCGTAACGGGAGGTGTGACGTCAATGTCCCGCTCGCAAGCCGTTATCAGCACTGCGAGCGCAACGGGAACGCCGAACGTCTTGACCAAAGTCCACATAAGCCACATTTGTCCTGTTTGGCCGGGGGTAGCAAGTAACCGCAGGTTGGGCTACAAGCCGCCGCTTCGACTAGAGAGAGACACGCCGCTTATGTACGCTGTTCTGCTAACCATTGAAGTCGTCGTCTGCATTGCGATGATCGGCGTGATCCTGCTGCAACGCTCGGAAGGCGGCGGCCTTGGTATGGGCGGCGGTGGCGGCATGGGCGGCCTGATGACCGGGCGCGGCGCCGCAAACGTGCTTACCCGCACCACGGTGATTCTGGCGACAATCTTTATCACGACCTCAATTGCGCTCACGGTTCTGGCGAAAAACACCCGCAAAGTGAGCCCGCTGGAGGACGCGACCTCGACATCCGCGCCGCTTGGGACATTGCCGCCCGGCGCTACCGCGCCAGCCCAGCCTTCGCCGACCCCGCTTCCAGCAGCACCGGCAGGAACGCCGCTGCCAGCAAGCCCTGCGGCACTTCCTGCACCTGTTCCGGCCGCACCGGCAGCGCCCGCGCCGGCATCACCGCAACCTGCTCCCGCACCGGCACCGCCGGAAAACTAGCGTGAAACGCGTTCCACAGACGCGTTGAATTTTTTCTTGGTCGTGTAACTCTTTTCTCCTTATGGTGGTGGTCCATGGCGCGGTTCATCTTCATCACCGGCGGCGTGGTCTCATCCCTCGGCAAAGGTATCGCATCAGCGGCCCTCGGCGCGCTGTTGCAGGCACGCGGATTCAAAGTCCGCCTGCGTAAACTCGACCCCTATCTGAACGTCGATCCGGGCACGATGTCCCCATATCAGCACGGAGAGGTCTTCGTCACCGACGACGGCGCGGAAACCGATCTCGATCTCGGCCACTACGAACGCTTCACCGGCGTCTCGGCGACCAAGGGCGATAGCGTCACGACGGGGCGCATCTATCTCGATATTCTCACCCGCGAACGCCGCGGCGATTATTTGGGCGCCACCATCCAGGTCATCCCGCACGTCACCGACGCCATCAAGCAGTTCGTGCTCGGCGCCTCCGACGACGTCGACTTCGTGCTCTGCGAAATCGGCGGCACGGTCGGCGACATCGAAGGCCTGCCGTTCTTCGAGGCCATCCGCCAGCTCGGCAACGAACTCGGCCGCGAACGCAGCCTGTTCATCCACGTCACCCTGATCCCCTATATTGCGGCCTCCGGCGAACTGAAAACCAAACCGACCCAGCACTCCGTCAAAGAGCTGCGCTCGATCGGCATCCAGCCCGACATTGTCCTCTGCCGCTCCGATCGCGAAGTCGCCGCCGAAGAACGCCGCAAGATCGCCCTGTTCTGCAACGTCCGCGCTTCCAGCGTCATTCAGGCGCTCGACGTGTCAACGATTTACGAAGCTCCGCTGTCCTATCACGCGCAAGGCTTCGACGACGAAGTGCTGTCGATTTTCGGCATCAAAGACGCGCCCGCGCCAAAACTTGCGCCATGGATCACCGTAGTCAAGCGCGTGAAAGAACCCGAAGGCGAAGTCAAAATCGCCATCGTCGGCAAATACACCGGCCTCAAAGACGCCTACAAATCCCTGAACGAAGCCCTCGCGCACGGCGGCATCGCCAACAACGTGCGCGTCAAGGCCGAGTGGATCGCCTCCGAAGTCTTCGAAGAACCTGGCCACATCCAGCATCTCGAAGATGTTCACGCCATCCTCGTTCCCGGCGGCTTCGGAGAACGCGGCACCAAAGGCAAAATCGAAGCCGCGAAATTTGCCCGCACGAGGAATGTGCCTTTTTTCGGCATCTGCTTCGGCCTGCAAATGGCCGTCATCGAAGCCGCACGAAATCTCGCGGGCCTGTCCGACGCCAGCTCAACCGAGTTCGGTCCGTGCAAGACCATGGTCGTGGGTCTGATGACCGAATGGATGCGCGGCAACCAGCTTGAAAAACGCCGCGCCGGCGGTGAACTCGGCGGCACAATGCGGCTCGGCAAGTATCAGGCCCTTCTCAAGCGCGGCAGCAAGGTCGCCGAAATCTACGGCGCACTCGAAATCGAAGAACGTCATCGCCATCGTTACGAGGTCAACCTGGAATATCGCGAAGCTCTCGAGAAAGCGGGCTTCATTTTCACCGGCATGTCGCCCGACGGCCTGTTGCCGGAAATCTGCGAACGCGCCGATCACCCGTGGTTCATTGGCGTGCAATTCCATCCAGAATTGAAATCGCGGCCGTTCGAACCCCATCCTCTATTCGCAAGTTTCATCGCCGCCGCCGTCACCCAAAGCCGTTTGGTCTAGGAAAACACCGTGAAGCCCAACCACACCGTCAAAGCAGGCAACGTCGAGATTGCCAACGACAAGCAGTTCACTTTGATCGCTGGCCCTTGCGCCCTGGAAAGCCGTCAACACGCCTTCGAAATGGCAACGGCCATCAAGGAAATCACAACCAAACTGGGCATCGGCTTCATCTACAAAACCAGCTTCGACAAAGCCAACCGCACCAGCGCCAACGCCGAACGCGGCATGGGCCTCGAACTCGCACTGCCGATCTTTGCCGACCTGCGCGAGAAGCTGAACATCCCCGTCCTCACCGACGTCCACACCGAAGAGCAATGCAAGCTCGCGGCCCAAGCCGTCGACGTTTTGCAGATACCGGCGTTCTTGTGCCGCCAGACCGATCTGCTCGTCGCCGCCGCAAAAACCGGACGCATCGTCAACGTCAAGAAGGGTCAATTCCTCGCCCCCTGGGACATGAAAAATGTCGTGGCCAAAGTGACAGACGCGGGCAACCCCAACGTCATGACCACCGAGCGCGGCGTCTCGTTCGGTTACAACACGCTGGTCTCCGACATGCGCGCGCTTCCGGTCCTCAAAGACATCGGCTGCCCGGTCGTCTTCGACGCCACGCACTCGGTGCAACAACCGGGCGGGCAGGGCACCAAGTCAGGTGGCCAGCGCGAAATGGTGCCGGTGCTCGCCCGCGCCGCCATCGCCATCGGCGTCGCTGCCGTCTTCATGGAAACCCATCAAGACCCCGACAACGCCCCCTCAGACGGACCCAACATGGTCCACTTGAAAGACATGGAAGCCCTGCTCAGCGACCTGCTGGACTTCGATCGCCTAGCAAAGCGGAAGCGCTGATCGCTCAAATCCGTTCATTTCCGTGAGTTATCCATCGACCGCTCGGAACGCAAAACCGGACTGGTGCTGAAACCGGTGAAGCGGGGGCCGGGAGAGAGTGCAGAGGAGAGTCAAGTGCACTGTCACCGAAATACCCGCTCAGGCCCCTTCCCCAACTGGATGCTGTCAACAGGCGTTGGCTTTGGCGGCAAGACCGATGACGTCGATTGGGATGTCATTGGCAAGAACAATCCTTCCGGCCGCGTCGGCACGCCAGAAGATATTGCAGGCCTGGCTATCTTCCTCTGCTCACGCGCGGGCCAGTATGTCGCCGGACAGACGATTGCCTGCGACGGCAGCGTCGTCGGTACTTCGTAAGAGCGAACTACGCGGATGTCCGGCGCCGCTCATCAAGCGCTTGTCGGATATCCGCGTGCACTTGCCGCGTGATCTTATAGTGCCGCACCATCATGATCGGAAAGATATGAAACACCGGCAGACACAAACCCACCAGCAGCCCCAAGAGATTGATCGTATCCTGCGGCACCTCTGAGGGCGGCGATTGCACGGGCAGATTGATCAAGCTCAATATCAGTCCACCAAACAAGATCCCAAGCCCAGACGTTGCCTTGACACAGAACACAACAGCGGCGTTGAACATCGCTTCCTGCCGGTAACCGGTGTTGAGCTCATGCTGATCGAGAATATCAGCAATCAGCGACGCACTAATCACACCACGGATAACCTCCATAGCAGCGAAGAACGCGCCATCAATAATCAAAATCGTGAGCAACAGATCTGATCCGTTCTCAGGCATGATCCCCAAGAACCGCAAGCCGACGACCACAACACCCGCGAGCAAGCTCATGGTCGCGCTCATCATCAGAATAAACTTCTTGTCGATCCAGCGCTGAAGCAAGGCAACGACGGGAAAGGCAATTATCGCACCAACCCCGATCAGCCCAAACCAGCGCAGATCATCAGATCCCAATTGCCAGAAAAACGTTGCCATATAGATCGACATGTTCTGCGTCGTGCCGGAAATCGCCGACGCAATAAGCACAATCATGAAGAACAGCCTGAACTGATCATTCTCAAGCCCGCGCCGGAACTCCTTGATTGTTTGCGTGACACTCGGAATGCTTTGCCTCACCGAATGCTGCCGCAGATAAGGAATTTGTCCCCATGTCAAAAACGTGGTCGCCAGCGCCCCCGACGTCATCAAGATCGCGCCAATAAACGCCATTGTCGGATAGGCCGCCGGATTCAACTGACCGACAGGATGTTCCGGCGTATTCGCCATCACAACGCCAAAAGTAATGACAGGAAAGAGCAAACCGATGAACCAGCCCACCGCAAAACGGTAGGCCATGATCGACGTTCGCTCGTGATAGTCGTCGGACAATTCAGCGGCAATCGCCGCCCACGGGACAAAATAAATCGACAAGAATATCCGGGTCAAAATCATGAATGACACAAGCCACCAGAACAATTCCAAGTGCGAAAGTCCCGGCGGTGGCATGAACACAAAATAGAAGCAGACACCCAACGGCACAGAACCAAGCAGCATCAACGGATGCCGCCTACCCCATTTGGAATGCAAATTGTCAGATATCGAACCAATCCAGGGATCAGCTATCGCGTCAATGATGATGCTCAAACTAAGAGCGAGCGACACGAGAAGCGCATTGACACCCAATATTTGGCTGTAGAAAAGCAATACGAAAGTATGGAACACCCAGTTCTTGATCGTGTCCGGGATAGCACCAACGCCCTGCGCAAGCTTTACGCTCGTAGACAGACGCCCGCCTCGTTCCTTACGGTGATAGGAAGGTGGGGCTTGCTCAACGTCCGGCATTCACAACTCTCCCAAAAACAATGACATAAGCATTAATATCAAGGACGCACCGCTTCCAGACGGGCCCGCTCGGTCTCATAGTCAGCGTAGGAATGCTTGAGCGTTGCGTGATTGAGCAGAACCTCCGCCACTTGCCGTTTGCCTGCTCCATCAAATATCCGGGACCGCACCCAATAGGACTCGGTGCGCTTGCTTTCGGACAGAGCCGCAATTTCGCGGCGGATCACATAGTCCTCCCCTACAAACAAGGGACCATCAATCACTCGTATCTCTTGATCAGCAAACAACCCCACCGCCGGACCCTTAACCGGGAACCGCGCCTCTGAGTTCGAGTATTCAGCCAACACGCTAATCATCTCGAGCGGAATAATCGCACGGCCCCAAAGTGACGCCGAACTCGAATACCACGGCGAAGCTTCTGTGATCACTTCAAGCTTTTGCTTGAGCGAAAACGGATAGAGCGCACCCATGTGTTGCTCCGTGTCCATACGAACACGCTCGTCCTCTGCACCCGTCATCCCAACTTTGAGCTCTTCAAGCACGACAAGCGCGCCTGCCGGACGCAATCCCGCCATGCGCTCTTCTAGCAGCGTTTGGGGATGTGAGGGACCAATACTCGCACTCGCCTCCAGCACAGGCGTGCCATCGGCCTTTTCCGCCCACACCCGCGTGGATGTCGCGCCAGGCTTGGGTATCTCGGCAAATCCTCTCACGCTCTCGCCTTCAACCACCATGTTCTGATAATGCGCCGAGAAACATCCTCGCTCAAACCATGACTGTCCCCAAAATTGCGCGAGCAGCGGCGGGAACAGACTAAAATGGGTCGGGCCCTCAATAGGCCCGGCACGGAAGCCAAGCTTCTCTGCCATCTTGTCGTCGTGGATGGAGCTATGCCCACCATAGGCTTGATCGGCCAGCATTTGCCGTGGCTGTCGTAGCGGTCCACATATGAAAAGCGGTGTCGAAAAACTCATATCTGCCCCGTCAGCAAAAGCGGCCGAAACCCCCGCAAAGCGCGGATCATGCCCAAGCAATCCTTCATTGCCAAACACAATGCAAACTGAAATACAGATTGCGATCATATTAAAGACCGGAGAACCGCCGTGGCTTCAAATCCGAAAACCAGTATGACCTTCGGATTCAATCCGTTGGACGAGCTCAATGATCTGCGCATGTCAGAGGGCGCGATGCCTTTGCTCAATAAAGTCCGTGCGTTCGTAATGGAAGTCGTCAACCCAATGTCCGAAAAATTCCACAAGCTAGGCGAAGGGCGCGCGGACCGGTGGAATTATGCACCAGGCCAACTTGAATTGCTCGATGGCGCAAAGGCGGAAGCGAAAAAGCGAGGCCTCTGGAACTTCTTTCTTCCCAGTGCCGAAACAGGTGAGGGTCTCAAGAACCTCGACTACGCCTACATCGGTTTTGAACTGGGAAAGAACCCGCTGGCATCGGAATGCATGAACTGCTCGGCACCCGACACCGGCAACATGGAAGTGCTTGAGCGCGTTGGAACCCCTGAACAAAAAGAACGATGGCTAAAGCCGCTCCTCAACGGTGAAATCCGTTCAGCCTTTGCCATGACCGAACCTGACCGCGCTTCGTCCGACGCGCGCAACATTGGCATGAGCGCGGTCTTGACCGGCAAAGAATGGCTGATCAACGGCGAGAAATTTTACATCTCGGGTGCTGGCGACCCTCGCTGCAAAATCATGATCGTGATGGTCCAAACCAATCCCGACGCCCAATCACACCGCCAGCAGTCACAAATCCTCGTGCCCATGGATGCCCCTGGCGTAAAAGTGCTCGGCCCCATGACCGTATTTGGGGAAGACGACGCGCCACACGGCCACATGCACATACGGTTCGACAACGTGCGTGTGCCTCAGGAGAACATTTTGTTGGGCGAAGGCCGTGGCTTCGAAATTTCGCAATTGCGATTGGGCCCAGGCCGCATCCATCACTGCATGCGCTCGATCGGCCAGGCCGAACGCGCCCTGGACCTGATGATCTCACGCGGCGTATCGCGCCAGGCCTTCGGCAAGTCGCTGGCGACATTGGGCGGCAATATGGAGATCATCTCCCGCGCCCGCATCGACATCGAAGCGATGCGTCTCATGGTGTTGAAAGCAGCCAAAGCTATGGACACGCTTGGCAACCGCGAAGCGCGCATTTGGCTTCACATGGTCAAAGCCATGGTGCCGGAACGCGTGTGCGAGATCATCGACCAGGCGATTCAGATGCACGGAGCAGCAGGCGTCTCGCAATGGACCCCGCTCGCCCGCATGTACACAGGCATGCGCACACTACGCATCGCCGACGGCCCCGACGAAGTCCACCACCTCGTGGTAGGCCGTAACGAAATCGGCCGCTTCGCCGCTCAAGGCGAAGACCCAACGTCGGCGGCGGTGTGGCGCCGCTAGAGAACCAATAAATAAGGGGCCAGCAACGCGGCCCCCCCTTGCGCCTTTCCCTGACAAGGAAAGGCGAATATCTCGACTCAACAATATCCCGAGGTAGCGCGACATCACATCACGCGCAATCGTCATGCGCACGAAAAGCATCGGATCGAAACCTACCCCATTCCCCCAAAAAGGTCTAACGCAGCCGAAATACCGCCCCCGGCGTAACGATATTCGCGCGGTGAGCCGCGTACCAGCCACCCAGAATCTCACCAAGCCATCTGCAACCCGCGCTGCGCCCCACCAGAAAGGCCACGCGCGCTTCAACAAACTATGCGGCTATCCTAGGTGGCCAGGATCCGTTGCCACGCACCCGGCCATGACGATGTACGTACGGTCTGGGGTTTGAAGTTCAGGCCGTTGGTATAAAACCCTCTACCCAAACACCAACCCCTCGAACTTGCCCGTGTTCCGCCACTTGTCGAGATACCTGAAATACGCGGCAGCACCTCCCGGATAGCCAACATAGTACTTGGCCTGCGGACCGCGATCCTGTCCCTCATTATTGTAGTAGCCCGGCGTGCACTCTTGGCTGCCCAGCAGCAGCCCGGGCCCCGACAATAACAAATCGACCCATGCCTCTTCGGCTCCACGGTCGAGCTCCACGCGCGACTTACCATGCGCCACCGCATGCTTCACAATCATCGCAATCGTGCGTCCGGACTCCGTCAGATTGTGAGGCACATTCGAAATCAGATTGGCACCTTGCGTCGGCTGCTGAATGAACAAGTTCGGAAACGAATGCACATGGCAACCGTGCAAAGTGCGCATGCCATTCGCCCAGTATTCCGAAAGCCGCACCCCGCCGCGCCCCTTCGGATCGAAGCCCGCGCGGCGCTCGAAAGGTGTCCCCACCTCAAAACCCGAGGCATAGATGATGCAGTCGACCTCATATTCGCGGCCTGCAACCACAACGCCCTTTTCAGTGATGCGTTCCACACCCTTGCCATCCGTATCGACAAGATTGGTGCTGGGATTGTTGAATGCTTGCAGGTACTCATCGTGGAAGCACGGACGCTTGCAGAGCTGGCGATACCAGGCCTTCAGCTTCTCCGCCGTCTCACGGTCTCGCACCACTTGCTCTGCCCGCGCACGGATTTCTTCCATCTTCTCAAAATCAGAGTCTTCATAGGCCGCCAGCATCCCCATCGGCGTGCGCTGCTCAGGCAGCAACTCGAAAATCTTCGCGCGAATGCGCCGCGACAGATCCGTCCAGCCATCCTGCACCAGATCAACATCGGTGCCAGCTCCAGCAGACTGATTGGCCGTGAAGTTCTCCAGCCAACGCTGCTGCCAACCCGGCGTCGATATCTCAGCAAACCAAGCTGGATCGATCACACGGTTATCCCGCACATCGACAGATGAGGGCGTACGTTGACACACATAAAGCGCCTTGCACGCGCGCGCGAGGTGCGGCACGCACTGAACAGCCGTCGCTCCCGTACCAATGATCGCAACCCGCTTGTCCTTGAGCTTCTCCATCAGCGCGCCGGAAGGATCGCCGCCCGTATAGCCATAGTCCCAGCGGCTGGTGTGGAAAGAGTGTCCCTTGAAACTCTCGATTCCAGCGATCCCTGGAAGCTTAGGCACATGCAAAGGTCCCGTGCCCATCCCCAGAAACTGAGCCGTGAATTCATCGCCCCGATTGGTACGAATGATCCATCGCGAATGCGCCTCGTCCCACTCCAGATCCGTCACGATCGTGTGAAAGAGCGCGTCCTGATAAAGATTGAACTTCCGCGCAATCCGATAACATTGCTCGAGGATCTCAGGTGCATGCGCATATTTTTCGGACGGCATATGCCCCGTCTCTTCCAACAGGGGCAAGTAAATCATTGAAGCCGTATCGCACTGAGCACCCGGATAGCGGTTCCAATACCAAGTACCGCCAAAGTCGCCGCCCTTCTCAATAATCCTGACACTCTCGATCCCGGCCTCTTTCAGCCGCGCTCCTGTCACAAGTCCTGAGAAGCCGCCGCCGATAAAGGCAAACGTTACATGGTCGCGCTTGGGCTCGCGGGGTGTTATGGGCGTGTAGGGGTCATCAAGATAGTGCGCGTACTGACCTGCAACCTCCAGATATTGCTCATTACCGTCCTGCCTTATGCGCTTGTCGCGCTCTTCACGATACTTCCGCCGCAGCGCTTCGGCATAAAACTTCGGACGGGGCTTGCTCGCGCTTTGCATAGACATAAAAAGTCCTCAAGTGGAAATGGCTGGATGCCAGCATATAACCACGCCCACAGCGTTTCGCCATAACCCAATGCCAGTAATATCGGTGACAGTGACCTTAGTTTACGCGCCGCAGCCTCAGGCGGACCCAACATGGTCCGCCTGAAGGATATGGAGGCTCTGCACGGCGGCCTTCTCGACTTTGACCGCCTGGCCAAACGCAAACTGTCAGGCGCCGAACAGCGACATCACTGCGCCGACAAACCCGCCGGCGAACAGCAGCAATACCGCAATCGCTTGAATCATAAAGCCCATCGAACGCTGCTCGGCTGCCAGCGTATAGCCGTGCGCGTACATGTACCGGCCCACGATCCAAACCAGTCCAAGGATTGCGGCAACCCGCCCATCCCAGTACATTGCAAATATCCAGAGGCAAGCTAGGAATATCGGCAGCCACTCAAGAGTATTCATCTGCACGCGGAACACGCGTTCGAAATCGGGGTTGCCGGTCGTTGCCGGAGCCGGAACCTTGTACTTGCGCCGGGCATTGCCCACCATCAATCCGGTCCAGAAGTAAAACAGCAACGCTGCAAGCGTGACGAGTACGGGCCAGGCCGACATTGGAGAATTCCTCTCTCTTGAGAGCCGCACACACCGCACGTTTTGTCCGGAGTAGCGACTCACTGCGGGATAGGCTAAATGTCTCAACTCGGAATTGAAGGGGGATTACATGTCACTACCGGCAGAAAAACAGGCGTGGTCGGGCCGATTCGCTTTTTTGATGGCGACGGTGGGGTCGGCTGTGGGTCTGGGAAGCATTTGGAAGTTTCCCTACATGGTGGGCGCAAATGGGGGCAGTGCCTTTCTGTTTGCCTATCTGGCGGCCTTGGTGATTCTGATTCTGCCTCTCATGATCGGCGAGTTTGTTATTGGCCGAAGAGGCGGCATGGGCGCCGTGGGAAGCATCGCAAAGGTCGCACGCGAAAGCGGGGCGTCGGGCCTGTGGTCGGGCGTGGGTGCCTGGGGCGTTCTGACCGGATTTCTCATCTTGAGTTTCTATTCGGTGATCGGCGGTTGGACCGTCGCCTACATCCCACAAGCCCTGTCCAATGCGTTCCAGGACCAATCACCCCAGGACATCGGTGCGCAGTTTTCGCGCATGCTGGCCGATCCCGTCGGGCTGACATTTCACCATGCAATCTTTATGGCGCTGACCGCAGTCGTCGTCGCGCGTGGCGTCAGCGAAGGCATAGAGCGCGCGGTGACGGTGCTCATGCCCCTGATGTTTGCCATTCTGATCGGCCTGGTATTTTACGCCTTTGCGACTGCGGATATGGGACGCGCATTCGAATTTTTCTTTCAACCGGATTTCACTAAGCTAACGCCCGAAGTCGTTTTGAGCGCGATCGGGCTTGGCTTCTTTTCCATCGGCACGGGCATCGGTGCGATGATCACCTATGCCGCCTACGCGCCGCGTGACATCAACCTGGGCGTGGCCGCCATCCTCACAATAGCAGCCGACACCTTCGCCTCGTTTCTTGCGGCGTTTGCAATTTTTCCTTTGGTGTTCGCCTATGGCTTGAACCCCGGCGAAGGCGCAGGCCTGATGTTTACGACCTTGCCCATCGCCTTTGGCCAGATGCCGGGCGGCGCCGTTGTCGGCGCGGCGTTTTTCCTGTTGCTGGTGGTGTCGGCCCTGGCGTCGGCGATCTCGCTGCTTGAGTTGGTCGTGGCCTGGGCAACCGACACACTCAAGGTCAGCCGGCCAGCGGCGGCATATGCCAGTGCCTTTGTGTGCTGGGTTATCGGCATTGGCACGGTCCTGTCGTTCAACCACTGGAGCACATGGTATCCGCTCGATGTTTTGCCAACCTTCTCGAATAAATCGTTTTTTGACGTCATCGACTATCTCACGTCCAACATCATGCTGCCGCTGGGCGGCATTTTCTTAGGCCTGTTTGTAGGCTGGGTGATGTCGAAAAAGACCATTTTTGAAGAACTGGGCATACAGGATGGACCGACCTGGCAGCTGTTCCGCTTTCTGCTTGGCGTCGTTTGTCCCCTCGCAATATTTATTCTTTTTGTCGTAAACCTTGGCT
>JAWXBO010000116.1:0-21788 GCA_034440175.1 Alphaproteobacteria bacterium | reverse complement strand
GGGGGATCGGGCGGGCGATTGCGCTGGGGTTGGCTACTGATGGCGCGGACATCGCGGTCAATTACCGGCGCGAGGATGCGGACGCCGAGCGCACGGTGTCCGAGGTCAAGGCGCTGGGGCGGCGGGCGGTGGCCTTCAAAGCTTCGGTCGATGTGATTGAAGAAGATGCCGCGATGATCGAGCGGGTGCAGCGTGAACTCGGGGCAATTTCGATTTTGGTCAACAATGCAGGCATTGCCAGCCGCGGCAATACCGTTGCCGATACCGATCCCCTGGAGATGGCGCGCGTTGTTGGTGTGCATGCCTTTGCCCCATTTTACCTGTCGAAACTGGTTCTGCCGCAAATGCGCGGGCAGAAGCGGGGCGACATTATTATGATTTCCAGCGTGGCGACATTGGGGTTTGCGGCGCGCGGCGCGCCTTACAATATGGGCAAAGCCGCACTTGAAGCGCTGGCCTTCACCTTGGCCAAAGAAGAAAGGCCGCATAATATTCGCGTCAATGTCGTGGCGCCGCCGCTGACTGACACGGATATGGGGCAGCGGTTGGCCAAAGCGCGCGGCGTTGCCCAAATTCACGATTTGGACAGCAAGGCACCCTTTGGGCACGTCTGCGCGCCGGAAGATATCGCCAACGTCGTGAGGTATTTGGTGTCGGATCGCAACTCTTATGTGTCGGGCGAAAAGATCACCGTTCATGGCGCCGCCGACGGTGCGGGCTTCGCGTAATCTTGTGGGCGTGACGTAAAAATCGCGGTGTTCAAAGCAGCGCGCGGCGTAAGCGATTCGTGGTGATTCGTTCAAAATGGCGCTGGCAAACGTTATACACAGCGGTTCCATGACAATTTGTTCGTATACGGATGATCGTCTGAAGTTGTTATTTCATAAGCGTTTTGTGACGGCGTGTCTTTCTTGCATCAGTGTGTCTACCACGAAATGTTGCGCTCGTGGAGAAAGTTGCTCAATATGTAGTGGCTTGGAGGACGTAAGGTGCGTCCTTTGATGAAGCGCAGGAGTTAAGGAGAAATGCCAATGGTAGCGAAGAAGAAAGCTAAAAAAGTAACGACCACGAAGGCTGCGGCGAAGCCGAAGGCCGCGACGAAGAAAGCAAAGAAGAAGTAAATTTGAAATACCCCCAGCAGCGCTTGCGGCTGGGAAGAGGACTGGCGCCACGCCCTGATTGAGGTTTGATCCGGGCCCGAGTTCGAGCGGCAGCTTCTTGAAAGACTTCTCCGGCGGGAGATGGATTGGCCAGAGTGATGGTCACCATCTCCGCCGCTTCTCCCGCCGGGGATTATTCCAGTTTGGGGGAGTGATAAACTTCCGGGATAGCAAAAAATTTGATTTGGGACCGCAATCGGGAGGCAAGTGTTAACGCGTCCCCGAAACTCCCGTTAACGCCGGGCGCGGCTGATTTTTGCGAAATTCCCCCCGTCCAGCCGGGTGCATTTAACCAAATAACTCATTGAATTTATTAAGCAAAGATGGCGCGCGCCATTAACCCAGCATTTAGGTCAACTGGTCATTCTCGCAATGCAGATTGCATGAATTCAATAGGAATTCAGCCAATACTTGGGGAGTGAAACGCCGTGGCCGTCCTTGACATCGACACCGTAGAAGATTTTGAAGGCGAGGCCAAAGCAGGCAAACCACATGCGCTGTATCAGCTGGGCCTGTGTTACTCTACGGGCCAAGGGGTGGAGATGGATCTGGTCCGGGCGCACAAATACTTCAATTTGGCGGCGATGAAGGGTGTTGCGGAGGCCCGCCTGTGGCGCGCTGAGCTCGCTCAACAAATGTCGACGAACGATATTGCCGAAGCCCAGCGCTTGGCGCGGCTTTGGCTGCAAGAGACAGCGCACTAACAAATCCAAGAAACTGCGCTCTTTTGTGGCGGGTCCGGGGCACATTCCCCGGGCCCGTTTTTTTTTAAATTTCGTCTATACTGCCGGAACATGAGCAAAGGACCGGAAAGAACCGTGCAGGACAGCGTTCTCAACATCGAGCGCCAAGGCGCCATTGCAACAGTGATTATCAATCGGGCGGAAGCTTCCAACTCGATCGACAATGCGCTGCGTGATGCGCTGGCACGCGCGTTCACATCGTTGGCTGGAGACCAGGCGCTACGCGCTGTTGTTTTGACCAGTGCGGGGGAGGATGCGTTTTCGGTGGGAATGGATGTCGCCGAGCTTGCTACCCTCAGCCCGCAGGAGATTGAAATCGTTGGCCGCAATGCGCGCGACGTTTATGACAAGATGTCGGCACTTGAAGTGCCGGTGATCGCGGCGGTCAAGGGCGCTTGTCTGGGGGCGGGATTTGAGTTGGCGCTGCACGCCGACATCCGGCTGGCGCGGGCGGACGCACGCTTTGGCTTGCCGGGCATAAATGTGGGCATGAGCTCGGGCGGTGGCGCGCTCGGCCGCTTGCAGCGGATCAGCGGGATCGGATCGGCCACGGCTTTGGCGCTAACGGGCGGCGTGGTGACGGCAGAACGCGCATTCATGCTGGGCCTGGTTTCCAATGTTTCAAGTACGCAAGAGTTTTGGCCGTCGGTCCAGCAGTTGGCCAATCATTTCGCCACCCAGTCGCCGGTTGCCGTGGCGGAGACGAAGCGCTTGTTGAAGATGGCGGCTGAGGGGCGCATTCAAGACGCGGCCGATGCAAGCCCGAAGGCGCTCGCCCGCTGTTTCTCGGACGGCGATGCGCTCGTGCGCTTGCAAATGCTAATCAGCGGACGCGATCCCGAAGCGACCGTGCATTAAGACTACTTGCAAAGCTCCAGCACAAGCTCGACGTGGCGGTTGAAGGCACGCCCTCCGGGGTTGTCGCTGCCGTCGGCGTTGGCGTTCGGCTTGACCGGTTCGCGTTCTCCAACTGCTTCAGAACTCATCGCGACAGGATTGGAGAGGCGTTTGGCCAACCACTCTTGGACGGTCGCAGCGCGGGCCTGTGACAGGCGATCATTGTACGCATCGGTGCCCTTTGAGTCTGTGTGCCCGCGGACGCGCAAGCGCTTCAAATTTGTTTCGGCTTCAATAGTATCGGCGACGTCTTTCAAGGTCTTGCCGGCGGCTGGGGTAAGTGTGCGTTTGTCAAAGTCGAAAAGGGCGTCCGAATAGGCCGTCAAGGTCACCGAGCAACCGTCGACAGCCTTCGCCTTCTGGATATCGCCGGGAACTTGAAACTCGCCCGGCTTTTGGAATTCACGGGGGACCTGCCAGGGATCGCTGCCTGGTTTCTCAATATCGCCGGGAACCTGAATAGGCTTGGGCTCTTTGGCGAAGGCCGATGTGTTCAGTGCCGCCGCAAAGCCCCAGCCGAAGACTGTGCACACGATCAGAAAGATCGAGAATTCAAACTTGATCATGTTGCCCCACCCATCGTTGACGCCGACGATGGTAGAGCCGAAGGATTTAATGAACGCGGTAATGTCGACAGCACCCTTATGGTGAAGCTGCCGTTATGTCTAATATCGCGTTAGCCGCGATTGCGGCACTTGCGCGAGGTGCTCTTACATTTTTTGGAGCTTGAGGCGGTCGATGTGGCCCGGCGCTTTTTCTTGGAGGATGCTTTTTTCTTTGTTGATTTTTTTGATTTTGCAACCGGTTCATCGTCGTCATAAACAGGTGACGACGAAACTACGGAGGCAAATTGCGGTGTTGGCGATGTCGTGGTTACGGGTGGGGCTGCCACTGCACCTGGACTGGATGAGAATTGCGCTTCGTTTGAGGCAAAGGCGGTGTGGGCGCCGCGCTTGAGGTCGGCAGCGATGCCAAGTGGCACGTCGCGCCCGGCCAGAATATTGCGATAAACTTGCGTGTTTTCCATGACCCGCTGGACGTAGTTACGGGTTTCGCTGAAAGGAATGCGCTCGATCCAATCGATGATGTCGGCGCTGGTTGAGCGTGGATCGCCGTAGGTTGATATCCACTGATTGATGCGGCCGCCGCCGGCATTGTACGAGGCGATAGACAACACATACGAGCCTGCGAAGTCCGACAGCAGATCGGAGATATGGGCCATGCCAAGCTGCAAGTTCAACGATGGCGTAAAGAGGTCGCCTTTGCCTGCGAACGGTATGGCGTGGCGCCGCGCGGTCAGGCTGGCGGTGGCCGGCATCATTTGCATCAAACCGCGCGCGCCCGCACTTGAGGAGGCCTCGGGATCAAATTCGCTTTCTTGACGCGTCAGCCCCATTACCAAAGCGCTGTCGGGCGGTGTTCCATTGCCTTTGTAGACGGGAAGCGAGACGGTTGGATAAGCAATGTCGAATACCGGCACGTTCTTTTGAATGCCGCGTTTGGCCACGCGCAAGGCAAGGGCCGGTAGATTCAACTGGCGCAGAAAGTTTGTCAGGACCACGAACTGATCGCGGTCGGTGAACGTGTCAGCCGACGCGATCGCGAATGTGCGCAGCAAGCCTTCCGCTCCGACATCGGCCAACGCCTGCATGGCCTGGATGACGCTTTGATCCATGACCGCTTGCTTGGTGGACGATGAGGTGGATCTTGCACCCGGGAGATCCAGCGTCGATTTCGGATTGATGGTTGCGGCCGCTATCTGGCCGTAGAATGTGCCCGGATATTGTGCGGCGGCACTGTATTGACGCGAAGACTCGCTGGTGCGGCCTGCTTTTTCAGCGGCCCGTCCGGCCCAAAAGTGGGCGCGGGCAACGCTGATCGGCGCGGTGACTGCATCGCGCAGCCGCATGAAGTGGTCGATGGCCGTGTCGGGCTTGTTCAAATAGCGCAGGGCAATCCAACCGGCGAGGAATTCGGCTTCAGCATAGTTGAGGCCTGATTCCTTTCGCATGCCGTGTACCGACACGATTTGATAGGCTTGTTGCACGTTGCCGGCATCAAGGGCTTCACGCGTTTGATAGTTACGCTCTGTCCACCACTCATCGCCGGACGGCGCGGGGCCAGCCAGGTTGGAGGCCGCCTGGAGCAGCAATGGCCGGGCTTCGACATCGCGGTCGCGCTTTCTGAGCCAGCGGGCGCGATCAAACAGCAACCCGGAATCGTTACGCAATTCTGAAGACACACGCGCATAGGCGGCATCGGCGTCGCGGGCCGTTTGGCGCAATTTGATGCGCGCGGATATCAAGGCATCGTAGTCGCTGGACAGCCAATTCGTCATGGCGTTGGCTTGACCGTACTCGGCCGCCCACACTAAGCGAGAGGCGCGTTGCTTGTGGTCTTCGGTATTCAGGTGTGCGCTGTACTTTGAGGCAATAAAGGACATGCGGTCGGCTGAGAAATTTCCTTCGATCCAGGCGCGGCGAAGCCAATTCTTGGCGTTGGAGTCCTGGCCTTTGCGCAGATAGGCGTCGCCCAGCTTAAGCATGCCCTCGCCTGACACCGGCTCGCGGCCCTGGAACCAGTCGATGACTTCACCGGGCTGCATTGACTCGGAGGGCATGGATTCTTCGGTTCGCGCTTGAAGTGCCCGTTGGTTGGGCCAATCGCGATGGCTGGCATAAAACCGGCTGAGGTCGCTGAAGGCGGCGCCATTGTCCTTGGTGACAAAGGCGCGCCACAAGACGACGTCGCGAGCAGCAGCGTTTGAGATTTGAGACGCCAGTTGACGTGCTGCATCCCATTGCTTGCGGTCGGCGGCGTCGAAGGCGCGTTCAAGCAAAGCCAAATCGGATGAGGACAGAAACTGTGTATGGGCGCGAACCCGGCGCGGCCCATCGTCGTCGTAAATCGGCGCCATGGATTGGGCAAAGGCCGGCACCGCTGCTAACACGGTGAGGGCCACTGCGGTGCTCAACCGCCACTTTTTCTTCGCACTGACTACTGTCACTGGTGTTTGTCCTGGAGGGTTGCTTGGTCACCGAGGCGTTAATGCAGCATAGCCGGTAGTCTGTGACCGGGCCAAGGGCACGACTATCACACGCACCCCGGAACGATTCAGTTAACTCGCCTTGTATGATCGATGGCCACGTTCTAACTTCCACGCGAAATGGCTGATTACAAGGGCAACCCCATGTCCCACGACCTGACGCGCTTTCGCGGTTCCATCCCGGCTTTGATTACCCCCTTTCGTGAAGGAAGGGTTGATCTCAAATTCTTTGAAGCGTTCCTGGAATGGCAGATTTCTGAGGGAACGAACGGTTTTGTGCCCTGCGGGACAACCGGGGAGAGCCCCAATCTGAACGTGGACGAGTTTTCTGCCGTGGTGGGAAGCGCTGTGAAAGTGGCGCGCGGCCGCGTTCCGGTGATCGCAGGCACGGGTTCCAATTCAACCCAGCACACCATCGAGATGACGCAACTCGCGGAGAAGTTGGGAGCGCAAGCGGCTCTGGTGGTGACACCTTATTACAACAAGCCGACTCAGGAAGGACTCTACCTGCATTACCAGGCGATTGCGGAGGCGGTGCGTTTACCGATCATTGTCTACAATGTTCCCCACCGGTCGGCGGTGGACATTTTGCCGGACACGATGGGGCGCCTGGCGAAACTCGCGAACATCGTGGGTGTGAAAGACGCGACGGCCAATCTGCTGCGGGCCACACAGCAACGGCTGATTTGCGGTGCGAAGTTTGTGCAGCTGTCGGGTGAGGATGGAACGGCGTTGGGATTTAACGCGCATGGCGGCGTTGGCTGTATTTCCGTAACGGCCAATGTTGCGCCACGGCTGTGTGCGGAATTTCAGGACGCCTGCAGTCAGGGCGATTACGAGCGGGCGCGCGCGCTGCATGAACGCCTGATGCCGCTTCACGAAGAATTGTTCTGCGAAACCAGTCCGGCGCCGGTGAAATACGCGCTGAGCGTTTTGGGCCGCTGCGAAGAGAGTTGCCGCCTGCCGCTGGCGCCGCTGACGGAATCGTCGAAAGCGCGCGTACGGGCAGCGATGACCAAAGTCGGGGTGCTGAACTAGGTCGCTATGGCAGCAAAACACAAGGACGACGCGGTCAAGATCGCGGCGGATAATCGCAAGGCGCGGTTCAACTACTTTATCGATGAAGTGTTCGAGGCCGGTATCCAGTTGACGGGGACCGAGGTCAAGTCGCTGCGCGGCGGACATGCGACGATTGCCGAATCTTATGCGCATTCCAAAGACGGCGAGATCTTTTTGGTCAACTCCTATATCCCGGAATATACAGAGGCCAATCGCTTTAATCACGAGCCGCGGCGGGTGCGCAAACTGTTGTTGCGCAAACATCAGATCGAAAAATTGTGCAAGGCGATCGAGCGGCAGGGGATGACGCTGATTCCGCTCAAGGTCATCTTCAATGCCAAGGGCCGGGCCAAGGTCGAGATCGGATTGGCGCGCGGCAAGAAACTGCATGACAAGCGCGAGACCGAGAAAGAGCGCGACTGGCAGCGCGAAAAGGGGCGGTTGCTGAAGGAGAAAGGGTAAGGCTGCAAGTGACGGACGACGAGCAGGAAGAAATCAATCACAAATTAATTGCCGCGAAAGAGAAATGGGCTCGCGAGAAGCGGCTAATCACCGGTACCACGGATCAGGTGCATGTGAACCGCTTGCCGCCCGGGCAGAGGGAAGTGAAGAACTGGCCGGTGCTCGATCTAGGTGTGCAGCCTGATCTGGAGAAAGAGGACTGGAAGCTTTCCATTGATGGGTTGGTTGAAAACCCGGTGAGTTTGACTTTGGTGCAGTTGCTTGCGCTGGAGCAGTGCGAGAGCCTGTCCGACATTCACTGTGTCACCAAATGGAGCCGCTACGATAATTATTGGCGTGGGGTTTCGTCACTTGAGCTGATTGCGCTGGTGCGGCCGAAAGCCGAAGCGCGCCATGTGATATTTCATGCCTATGACGGCTATACGACTAATGTTGCATTGGCCGTCTTTGCCGGGGACGGCGTCATGCTTGCGCATAGCTGGGAGGGTTATCCGATCACGCGCAATCACGGCGGGCCGGTCAGGGTGGTCATTCCGCGCTTTTATTTCTGGAAGAGCGCCAAATGGGTGAAGCGTATCATGTTCTCGCGCGACGATAAGCCCGGGTTCTGGGAGGAGCGCGGCTATCACAATGTGGGTGATCCGTGGAAGGAAGAGCGGTATGACTGAGCCTGCTTTTTTTTGGGGGATGATATGAACACGATGCGGGTGATGTGGATGCTGCTGGCGGCGCCGTTCTGGCTGCTATCGCCTGCAGTGGCTGGCGAACGTACTGTCATTCTTGTGATGTTCGATGGCTTTTCGCCGGTGATGACGGAGGGGACCAAGGTCCCCAATCTGGATCGCATTCAGCGTGAAGGGGCGTGGTCGCGGCATCTGGTGCCGGTTTATCCGACGATGTCGCTGCCCAATCATACAAGTTTCGCCACCGGTTGCTGGCCTGCGCAGCATGGGATTGTCCAGAACAAGTTTTTCGATCCGGATCGAGGGGCGCCCTATGATGAAAACGGCGATGCGAACTGGCTGAACGGGTGCGAGCCGGTTTGGCAGGCGGCCGAGCGGCAGGGCGTGCGGGCGGCAGCACTGAACTTTGCCAATCGCTGGGACGCCAAAAAGAAAGTTGCGCTGGCGAGCCATGTGAATCCGTTCACCAGTTGGGAACAAGCGCCCACAGACGAACAGACGCTGGCGCAGGGTCTGGCGCTTCTTGAACGCAAGGATGCCAAGCGGCCGCGTTTGATTGCGCTCTATTTTCGAGGGCCCGATCATGAGGCACACGTCAATGGCGTGAAGTCGGCCCAAGTGCAGACCGAGGTTCGCAAGGCGGATGCAATTGTGGGCAGACTGATGGCGGGGATCGAAGCGCTGCCTTCGGATCGTGAGGCGGCGCTGATCATCGGCACAGATCACGGCATGATCGCGGTCGATCCTGTCGTCAATCTTGGGCGTATCATGAACCGGCACTGGGTTCTGGGGCATGACGCAGGCGATGGCGGCAGCGCCTATATCTATCTCGACAAAGGCGAAAGCATTGAGCGCGTAAAAAAAGCGCTGAGCGGTTATTCCAAAGCCTTTACTGTGCATCGTAGCGGGCGACACCCGGCTTATGCGCATTTGGGCACTAGCCGTCGCGTCGGCGACCTGATGCTGGTTGCCAGGCCGCCTTATTATATTGCGCCGTCGAGCAGCCTTCCCTGGTATGCGCATTTGATGGGAATGACGTGGCTTTGGTCCGATATATTCGTGCCGGGTGACCTGGGCGGGCTGAAGGCCTCGCATGGTTATGATCCGGCCATCCCCGAGATGCATGGCGTTTTTTATGCGTGGGGGGCCGGCGTTGCCGCCGGCAAAGAAATTCCGCAGCTGAACATAATCGACGTGCACCCAACGGTGATGTCGTTGCTGGGGCTGCAGCCGGGACAACCGGTTGATGGCAAAGTGGTTGACGCTGTCAAGAGTGCCCCCAATGAGGCGGTGAAGTAGGAACTGAAAATGCGCATCAAAGTTGGAATTGTCGGCGTGAGCGGTTATGGCGGCGGAGAAGCGTTGCGGCTGTGCGCGACGCATCCGGCGTTTGAGCTTGTCTATGCGGGCGGCGAGGGCTCCGTGGGGCAGCGTTTGGTTGAGCGCTATCCGGGACTTGGCAAGATCGGCGCGTTGACGATTGAGAAGTGGGACCCGGCGCATTTGCCCAAGCTCGATGTGTTGTTTGCGTCGCTGCCGACGGGGCAGTCAAAGGAGGCGCTTGTGCGCGTTCCTGCTTCGGTGAAGGTCGTCGATATTGGCGGTGATCATCGCTATGTCGAAGGCTGGGCGTATGGGTTGGCCGATGTCTGGCCGGACGAGATCAAGGGGGCTTCGCGGGTTGCCAATCCAGGATGTTTTCCGGCAGCGACGCTGGCGGCACTGGCGCCCTTGTTGGCCGAGAAGCTGATTGAGCCGCACAACATCATCATCGATGCCAAGACCGGCGTCAGTGGTGCCGGGCGCGGCGGCGGCGAAGCGACGATGGGCTATGGCGAAGTGAATGAGGATTTGTCGCCGTATGGTCTGCTGAAGCACGTGCACATGCCCGAAATCACGAAGACGATTGATCGAATTTCGGGCGCCATGTCTGAGGGTCTGGTGTTCACACCTCATCTGGTGCCAATGACGCGCGGTATTCTGGCGACGATATATGCGAAGGGGAAAGTGACGACTGAAAAATGCATGGAGGTCGCGCGCGCGTTCTATGCAGAGCGGCCGTTCGTGCGGGTCACCGATAAGCCGCCGCACACGAAATGGGCAACGGGGAGCAATCTGGTGTTTGTGTCCTATGCCTGTGATCCGGCGCGCAACCTCGTGATTGCGATGGGTGCTTGCGATAATCTAGGCAAGGGTGCGGCCGGGCAGGCCGTGCAGAACGCCAACATCATCACGGGGCACGCGGAGACGCTTGGGCTTGAGGGTTCTACGCTGTGGCCGTGAGGCGCTGGGCGTGAGCGAAGACATTCTCAAACATCTCAGTCGTAAGCCTGCGGGTGTTCGTGTTGTAGCGGGAGCAGTGGTAGCTATCGATCAAGGTGATGCCGCGCGGCAGGGCGTGGCGGGCGGCGTGGGCGAAGGGGTGATTGGCGAGCTTTAGTTTGAAGGTGCGCAGGGTTGCCTCGTGCGCGATGCGGCCCAAGGCGACGATGGTGGCGAGATTTTGCATGCCTTCGATGGTGGCGTGCAGGAAAATGCGGCAGGTGGAGGCTTCCTGTGGCGTGGGCTTGTTTTCCGGTGGCGCGCAGCGCACGGCGTTGGTGATGCGGCAGTCGACGAGTTTCAGGCTGTCGTCCGGTCTTGCTTCGTATTTGCCTTTGGCGAAACCGTATTTCAGCAGCGTTGCATAGAGCAGGTCGCCGGCGTAGTCGCCGGTGAAGGGGCGGCCGGTGCGATTGGCGCCACTTACGCCCGGGGCGAGGCCTACGATGAGCAGGCGTGCATTGCGCTCGCCGAAGCTTGGGACAGGGGCGTTGAACCAGGTGGGTTCTCTGGCGCTATTGTTGTCGCGGTAACCAGCTAAACGGGGACACAATCCACAGTCGCGTGGCGGTTCTTCCATAGCCGCCAGCGCCAGGGTGGGGAGGACGCGCATCGGCCGGTTAGTCGCTGTCCAAACTCACCGGTTGGGGCACACTGACTTGCTGGTTGATGCTTTGGCGCGGCGGCGCGCCAACGCGCGCGACCAGGTGCTGAAGGTCAACCAGATCGACAAAGTGATCGGCCTGACGGCGCAAATCGTCTGAGGCCATGGCCGGCTGAGTGCGCAAAGTGGAGATGACGCTGACGCGGCGGCCGCGGCGCTGAACGGCTTCGACAACGCGGCGAAAGTCTCCGTCACCGGTGAAGAGTACGATGTGATCGATGGTGTCGGCCATCTCCATCATGTCGACGCACATTTCGATGTCCATGTTGCTTTTGGCCTTGCGGCGGCCGGTGGCGTCCGTGAACTCGCGTACGTTTTTGGTGACCAAGGTATAGCCATTGTAGTCGAGCCAATCGACGAGCGGGCGCAAAGGAGAGAAATCCTGATTTTCGACCAACGCCGTATAATAATAGGCGCGGACGAGAATGCCTTTCTTTGAGAATTCGGTCAGAAGTTTTTTGTAGTCGATGTCGAAGCCCAAAGCGCGGGCAGTCGAATAGAGGTTGGCGCCATCAATAAAGAGCGCAAGTTTTTCTTGTGGGTAGAACAGCATTCATTCACTCCCGATCAAAATTTATAGTCCGTATGTGCAGGCAACGCTGCGGCAATCACCGCGAAGGGGTTTGTGTAGCGGATTGAGTTGGGCGGCCAAAGCGCTTTTGTGAAATTGCCCGAGTTCTGCCCGGGGTATCGAGTGGCGCAGTGCGCCCTTTGCAAGGCGCGCGGGAACATACTATCGATGGTTTTGACTTTTCGCAGGAGCGAGCAATGAAATTCATACAGGCTGCCGGCGTCGCGATATTTGCGGCAGTGTTGTCAATGCCGGCATTTGCCGATGCCAATCTGGACCGGTGTGCTAGCACATAGGATGTGGATGTCGAAAAGCGAATCTCTGCGTGCACTTCGTTCATCGACGCGGGCAAGGACAAGAGCGCGAATTTGATGGCAGCCTATGGTCATCGGGCCGGCGCCAGAGCGGCAAAGCGCGATTATGAGGGGGCGATTTTCGACCGATTGCAACAAGGCGATCGACTTGAATACGCGCATTTCGGCCTATTGGGAGACGCGTGGCTATGCGCGATTCAAATTGGGGGATCTGGCGTTGGCGTTGAAGGATTGCTCCACCGCCATTTCGCTCAGTCCCAAAAGTGCGAATGCCCTGTTCGGCCGCAGCATGGTGCGGCGGAAGGCTGGTGACAAGGTTGGTGGCGATGCCGACATGGCGGCGGCGGTGAAGCTCAATCCCGATATTGCCAAAGTGATGGCCAAGCTTGGTATGGCGTCATGACAGTCGAGGTGAACATCAATGAACAAGGCTTTCGTTAAAGACGATGATGGCACGGGTCCTGGCGAAGCGCTGCCCGACCGCGAGATCCCGCCGCATCCCAATCTGGTAACGGCGGAGGGCCTCGCCCAGATCGACGACATGTTGGCGCAGGCAATCGGCGCGTTTGCCGCCGCACAAGAGGCGGAGGACCGCGACGCAATGGCGCGAGCGGCGCGCGATGAGCGCTATTGGACGTCGCGGCGCTCGACCGCGCAGTTCGTGGCGCCGCCTACGGACCATGCCCTCGTCAGGTTCGGCGCAAAGGTGATGATCGCGCGCGACGATGGGCGGCGCCAGACTTTCCGCATCGTCGGTCTGGACGAAGCCGACCCGGCGCAGGGAACGTTGTCCTATGTCTCTCCGATGGCGCAAGCGCTGATGGGGCGCGCGGTGGGAGATGTGGTGAACGTGGGCGGCAGCGCGGCGGAGATTGTGGAGATCGGGTGAGGGGTGCAGTTTGCGTGCTCACATATCCCAATCACAGGCGGCTAGTCTCCGCTCTTCATCCAGTCCGTGCGCCTTGCGGCGAAGCCGGTGACGGTGCGGGTGAGCCAGCGGGGGGTGACTTGGGCCCATGCTGCGGCCACCTGGTTGGGTAGGCCTGGAACCAGAATTGTCTGGCCGGCCATCAAGGCCTTGTAGGCTTGTTTGGCTACGGTTTTTGGATTTGAAATCAGGAACGACGGCGTCCATTGAGCTGTTTTGGACTGGGCCTTGATCGTGGTCACCATGCTGGTGTCGGTCATGCCGGGGCAGAGCGCCGTTACTTTCACGCCCGTGCCGCGCAGTTCTTCGGCCAGTGATTCCGTCAGCGACAGGACATAGGCTTTACTGGCGGCGTAAACGGCCATTGAGGGAATGGGCTGGAAGCCTGCGAGAGAGGCTACGTTGAGGATGCGACCGAACTTGCGCTCAATCATGGATGGCAACAGCAGAGAAGTCAGAGCCGTCGCAGCGGCGATGTTGAGCGCGATCAGTTGCTGAAGTTTCTCGGGCGCCGCATCTGCGAAGGGGCCGACGTCTATAATGCCCGCATTGTTGACGAGGATGTCGATGTCGATGTCACGATTTTGCAGTTCCTCCACGACGCCCACGAGCTGATCCGATGCAGACAGGTCTGCTGAGATGACAATCGTTTTGGTGTCGTGGGCGGCGTTCAGTTCGCCGGCCAGCGCGTCGAGTTTGTCTTTGCTGCGCGCAACGAGCACCAGATCATGGGCGTGACTGGAGAATTCGCGCGCGAGTTCCGCGCCAATGCCTGCAGACGCACCTGTGATCAGCACCCAGCCCATTTTCCTTTGGCCCACCAGTGTGGGTTTTTCTTTAGGCGCTGCTTTCTTTTTTGCACGTGCCATTATTTTAAATCTCCGCAATGGGGAAACTCCCCCGCATGAGCGTGACCCATACGAGGGAGAGTGAAGACGGAGATCCAGACTTTTGTCTTAGGCGGCGTGGCGTACGTCGCGGAGCGACGTGACCAGCTTGGAAATTGGCTTAATCGTCTTGGTCGAACTTTCGCCGACGATCTCGCTGACTTCGCGGAATTGGCGCATGGAACGGCGGAAGAGTTCCGTCATCGCGTGCTGCTGGATCTTCACCGCATCGGCGAAGGAGCCAGCCTGGATGGTTTCGCGCAGAGCTTCGAAGCTCCAGACGACGTTATCCTGGGCGTGGGCGACCAGAGTGAGCGCGACCTTGCGGCCTTCGCCGCCCATCGTCTCGCCAGCTTCGCGTAGCGCGTCGCCAGCTTCGCGGAAGCCGTCCTGTACGCGCGAAACCAACTGGGTCGCTTGTGCGCGTGCACCGTTGGATTGGGGTTTGTGTTCGGCTTTGGCTTTCGCCTTGCCATTCGTTTTACGTGCTTTTGCCATGTCTTTAGTCTCCGTTTTCACTTGTGTTGAAGCGTTCAAGCCGCGAGCGGCTTTGAGGCTTTTCCCATCGCGGCTTTGGCGTGATCAATGATCAACGCCGTTATCCGCGGTAGAAACTTTTTCGGCAGGTCGTGCGCCATGCCTTCGATGATTTCGAGCCGTGCGCCCTTGATGTTGCGCGCGGAGTCTTTGCCGCCTTCGATCGACGCCAGCGGGTCTTTCGAGCCGTGGATGATGAGCGTGGGCGACGTGATTTTTTTGATATGGGGGCGCAAATCGCCGGTCGCAATGATTGCGGCAAGTTGCCGCCGGACGCCGGACGGGTAATACGAGCGGTCGAAACCGTTGGCGATCTTGGTCTTGAGTTCGCTGTGATCGTCGTCGGGATCAGGGGTGCGGATGAGGCTCCACATTGCGATAGTGCGGCCGATGAGTGCATCACGCGATTTGTCGGCAGGCTTGCTGAGGAACAAATTCATCGCAAGGCGCGGGTTGGGTCCGGGCAGCCTTGGGTTCAAGGTACCCGACATGATCGAAGTCAAGGATGCGACGCGCTTGGGATGCTGAGCTGCCATCAATTGGGCAATCATGCCACCCATGGAAACGCCGACGATGTGCGCTTGCTTTATTTTGAGTGCGTCGAGCAGGCCAACGGTATCGGTCACCATGTCGTGCAGCGTGTAGGGCGCGAGGCCTTTGACCCCGAAGAAGCGGGCCGCAACCTGGGCGAGCGGATTGGGTGCGCGCTTACCGTGAAATTTCGAGGTCAGGCCGATGTCGCGATTGTCAAACAGGACGACGCGAAAACCGGCATCCGCAAAGGCTTTGATCATCGCGTCGGGCCAGAACGTCATTTGTGCCGCAAGGCCCATGATGAGCACAAGCGCCGGGCCGTCTTTGGGTCCGGTTTCCTCGTACTCAATCGTCAGGTTGTTGGCGTGAATTTGCGGCATGGTGATCCGTGCTTATTCTGCGGCCGAGACGAGTGTCAGTTTCGGCTTGCGCCTGCGGGGTTTTGATTTCTTCGCCGGCGCCGCTTCTGCAATGGGCCTTGCGGGCACGGCTTCGACTTTCGCGACCGGGACCGGTTTCTTCATTGCTGCGGCTTTCATTTCTTCAAACGATTCCTGCAGGCAGTTCGCGTAAACCTCGGGATCAGGAATGATGCTGCGATCAGAGGTGAACGAAATGGTGATACGGCCGCAATAGCTGAAGACCGGATGGATGATGCCCATGCCTTCGAAGACCGGTCCCAGGCCGTACTGTGTCACCAGGCGGGCGCCATTCATGTAGAGAGGCACCGGCGGCCCTGGAATGTTGGTGATGACGGTGTTGAACATCGGGGCGATGCGGTTCGCCAGGCCCAAACGCACGTAAAGGCGCGCGGCGAGGCCGGTAAGCGTTGAAGGCATGAAGCTTGAGTATTCGGCCATTTGGCGCGCGCCGGCGGCGTTGGTCAGCGCTTTCGAGGCTTCGGCTTCTTCGTGGACGAATTGCAGGCGGCCAAACGGATCGGCGATGTGGGTACCGATCGGGATTGTCATGGCGCTGACCTGATTGCCGAGCGAGGATTTTTCGCCGGGCTGGCGAACGGAGATGGGTGCCATGCAAACCAGCGACTCGCGCGGGAGTTCGTTGATGCCTTTGAGATATTTACGCATGGCGCCGCCGACAACGGCGACCACAACGTCATTGACGGTGGCACCGGGCAGCCTCGTGCGGATGTCCTTGATCTGGGCAAGCGAGAAATCGCGGCCGTCGACAACGCGGTTCATCGTGACGGACCCGTTGAATCGGGTGCGGGGCACGCGCCCGAATGTCGTATGCAATTTTCCGCGAGTCAGGCCGCCGATCATGCGGGCGATGCCGGGAGCGGACTTTATGATGGTTCGTGCAAGGCGAATAGGTGTCGCCAGCGTGTTGACCTGTGCCCTGCCGAGGAGTTCAACGGATGTCGGTGTGCGTTCGGGGATCCATGGTTTTTCAGGGCTTGCAATCGCGCCGGCGGGGTCGATGCTGTGAATTGCGTTTGCGATTTCAACGCCGGATACGCCGTCAATCGCAGCGTGGTGAATTTTTGAAACGATGGCGTAGGAGCCTTTCGGCACGCCGGGAACGTTGTTCAGGCCTTCGATGACAGTGAATTCCCACAGCGGCTTCGACAGATCAAGGGGGCGCGAGTGCAGGCGGGAGGCCTGAATGCAGAGTTGGCGCCAGTCGCCCGGTTGCGGCAACGCGATGTGGCGTACGTGATATTCGAGATCGAAATCCGGATCGTCGATCCAATAGGGATAGTCGAGGCTGAGGGGCACGTTGGCGAGTTTGCGGCGGAAACTTTTTGCCAGATGCAATCGCTGCTCGATGAAATTCAGAATGTCTTTGAAGCGGACGAAAGAATTTGGCGCGGTCGATGGATCGTAGATCGCGATCGAGCCGATATGCATCGGCGTGCGCGACGTTTCCAAATAGAGGAACGCAGAGTCCAATCCCGAAAGTTGTTCCATAACTATTGCCCTTAGGTTTCCTGACCTTTTTCACAGCGGTTGACCGCTGTTGCTTTATTGACTCACAGCGACCAAAGAAATATCTGTGAATTTCATCTGGTGAATGCCGCACCGCGTTTTATATGCGGTGCACAAAGTCATTTCGCAAGTGCATATAAGAAAATAGAGTTGCAGTCAATGGTGCAGTGCACAATAAATCCATAAATTGAATTTTATTGTTCAATTTGCTAGTAAAAAATCGTTATTTTTCTCTCCTTATTTGGCTAGAGTTTGTCCTGCGACAGTGCGTCGCGAGACAAAAGTCCCTGGAGAAATACGTCCAATGTCTGCCAGTGGGCATCAGAGGCGTGCCTTGTGTCACCGGTTTTTGCCCAGCTGATGGCAATAGCGTTCCAAGCGGCAACGAGAGCTAAAGCACCGGTTTCCGCCGTTATTCTCGTAGAAAACTCTCCGGAAACTTGTCCGGTTCGAATGATATTGCTGACTAGTTCCAGGAGCCCGGGCGAGACTTCGTTGAACACCGCGCCTACGTTCGGTTGGCCGATGAATTCGAGAACGATTTGGCGCATCAAATGACGATGCGATCCCCATTCTGTCAGGTACACGGTCAACAGTTGCTTCAAGCGCTCCGGCGATGGCGAGTTCGCTTCAAGGAGCTGCGATGTGATCTTGAGCGCCACTTCATCATTGAAGGCGAGAACAAGCGCTGATTTGTTTGTAAAGTGCAGGAAAAACGTAGCATTGGCGACATCTGCGGCGGCGCAGATGTCTTCGATGCGAACTTGATCGTAGGGAGTGTTGGCCATGAGCGTCATGGCAGCGTCAAGGATGCGTTTACGCGTGTCACGCTTCTTGCGTTCGCGACGCGAAATGAGTGGGTCAGGTGTGCTGGACATGGGGCCCTTCTCGCAGACGCACAAGTTGCGATCAACA
This sequence comes from Alphaproteobacteria bacterium, assembly GCA_034440175.1. Classification (GTDB taxonomy): domain Bacteria; phylum Pseudomonadota; class Alphaproteobacteria; order Micropepsales; family Micropepsaceae; genus SZUA-430. The sequence goes on along the minus strand of JAWXBO010000116.1, from coordinate 4,117 downwards.
TCTATTATTAGACTCAACTCTATATTAGGAACTTTACACCTAGCAAGTGCTTGATTTTGTTGAGACTCAACCCATCTTTTGATTAGGCAAACGGTGCACGCAGCCCGTAGCTTCATGCCTGTGGATTCTTTTGAATTGGCCCTTGCGGTAGGGGGCCACTTGTAACGGGGCGTACTGTTCGATGGCAGTTGTCGATGTTGCTTCAGTTGGCCTTGCGGGAATTAAACCGCCGTCATGGGCTTTGGCATTGACCGAGGGCGGACGGGCCCTCGCCGAATTGGTAAGCCTGCAAGGTGCTTCTCCGATCTTGAGATATGCGCCGCACGGCGATGGGCATCCGGTAATGGTGTTGCCTGGGTTTTTGGCTGCAGGTGGAACGACGGCCCCACTGCGCCGGTTTTTGACATCCAAAGGATACGAGACATTTTGCTGGGGCCTTGGGCGCAATCTGGGGCCACTGGCGATCGGACCGGAAGGCGAGCTGCTGGCGCAACGGCTTGAGTCGATTTATCGCAAGATGAAACGCAAAATCAGTCTCGTGGGCTGGAGCCTTGGCGGTGTCATGGCGCGCGAGCTGGCAAAAACCTATCCGAAATATGTGCGGCAGGTGATTTCTATGGGCTCGCCGTTTGGTGGCAACCCGCGCGCCAACCATGCGTGGCGCATTTATCAAGGTGTCACCGGACAGGAAATCGATCCCAAGAGCATGAGTGACGTGTTCCTTAATCTTGCTGAAGCGCCAAAGGGAATTCCGACAACTGCGATCTACTCGAAGAGTGACGGTGTGGTTGCCTGGCAGACTTGCGTCGAGAAGCCATCGCCGCTCACCGACAATATCGAAGTCTATGCCAGCCATTGCGGGTTGGGCGTCAATGCGACGGTGTTTTTTGCGCTGGCCGATCGTTTGGCTTTGCCTGATCGCGAGTGGCAGCCTTTTGACCGGAACGCCGCGATGTGGCGGCGGATGGTCTATCCGTCGAGCGGACACCGGCACTGACGCCGCCCTTTTGTTGTGACCTTATGTAGTCCAAACGCATTCAGTTTTTATATGCTGGCGGATAGGGATCGTTCAGCGTCTTGTAGCGCCTGGCGAGTTCGTCGGCGCGCGAGGTCATGGGTTGGCTTTCGCCGGCGATGAAGATGGCCTGGGCCTCGGACAATGGTTCCAGGGGGTCACCGCTCCAGATAACGAGGTCGGCTTGTTTGCCGCGTTCGATCGAGCCGACGGTGCGGTCACCAAACATCGATGCGGGGTTGCTGGTGAGCGCGGCCAGGGCTTTGGCGTAGGGCAGGCCGTGGGCCACGGCGTTGCCGGCATTGTAACGGCCTTCACGCGCACGATGTCCACCATCGCCATTGGCGAAGGCTACGGTGACGCCTGCTGCATCGAGGCGAGCGGCATTGTCCAGGGTGGCGGCGCGCATTTCGAAGCTGCCGGGCAGGTTTGCCGTCGGGTTGAGCATGACAGGCACTCGTGCTTTGGCGATGTCATTTGCCACCATCCAGCCCTCTTCGACGCCGGTCAGCACGATTTGCAGACGATATTGTTTTGCGAGCTGCAGCACTTCGCGGATGTCGGCGGCGCGGTGAACACTGATGATCAATGTCATGCGGCCGCGCACGACTGGCACGAGGGCTTCCAGGTCTTGCCTGGACAGGCGCAGTTCGCGCGTGGAGCCGCTGTCGTAGCTGCGGCGATGACTTGCATACCAGAGGACGTCGTCGAGATCGGCTCTTAGAGCTGTGATGGCGCTGCCCCGCGCGCCTCCGGCGCGTGCGGCACCTGACTCGCCGAGCTCGAGCAGCATGGCGGCGCGCGGTTTGACAACCGGCGAAGTTCCGGCTGCGAGTGAAATGATTGCGGCCTGGCCTGCGAACAACAGTTCGCGCCCGTCGCCGTCGCCGGAAACGGGGGTCACCAAGGCGCGGGTGATGCCGCCCAGACGCGCGACAGGAATGACGATTGAGTCCGGGTCAATGCCATAGGAAATGTCAAAGGCCGCGCTGAGAGACTGGCTGGAGGTGGCGTTGTCGTTCGTCTGGGACACGAGTTCGATTTCGACGGCGCCCAGGTTCGTACCGGCGGCGTAGAGGCCCGGTGTGACGATGCGTCCACGCGCGTCGATGATTGTGGCGCCGGCTGGCACACGTACATTCGCGCCCACATCGGCGATTTTGCCGTTGCGGATGACGATTGTGCCCGATGCGATCTCACCGGCTTTGGCGCTGGTGTAGATGTGGGCGTTGGTGATTGCCGTGGTTTCGGCTGTCACCGGCGCGGTGAGAAGCGTGACGGCAACGGCTGCGATGATGAAGCGTTGCATCACTCTGTCCCTCCGGCTTTGCGGTCGATCATGAAATCGGATTTCGGCTGTCGGCGTTTGTCATTGCGGTCGTAAATGACTGCGCCATCGATGTAGACTTTCTCGGCCAGGGCGTAGACCGACAATGGATTGGCGCTCCAAATCACCACGTCAGCCATTTTGCCGCTTTCAAGCGTGCCGGTCTTGTCGAGGATTCCCAGCATTTTCGCGGGATTGGCGGTGATCCATTTGATCGCATCTGCCTCGGAAATGGTGAGGCCGATCTTGCGCCCGGCGGCAAGTGCTGCGGCTGCTTCCTGGTTGAGGCGTTGGGACAAGATGGGATCATCGGAGTGAATGACGGCACAGCCTCCGGCGGCATGGACTAGGGCTGCGTTCTCGGCGACACCATCGATGGATTCAATTTTGAAGCCCCACCAGCCTGCCCATGTCGCAACACAGATGTCCTCCCTGGCGAGCAGATCGGCGACTTTGTAGCCCTCGGAGCCGTGATGGAAGGCCGAGATTTTGTAACCGAATTCCCTGGCAATATCGATCATCACGGCCATTTCATCGGCGCGATAGCAATGGTTTTGCACGAGGATTTCGCCCTTGAGGACGCCAACCAAAGTGTCGAGTTTGAGATCGCGCGCGGGCGCGTCGCCCTTGCCTTCACTGGCGCGGTAGGCATCCCATTTTTTGGCGTATTGAGCGGCTTCGAGCCAGGCGGCGCGGTAGCCCGCGACGTTACCCATGCGCGTTGAGGGCGCGCCGCCTTTCGATCCATAAACGCGTTTGGGGTTTTCGCCGCAGGCCATTTTCAGGCCATAGGGTGCGCCGGGAAACTTCATCGCCTGCATGGTGATTGCGGGGACATTTTTCAGCGTCACCGAGCGTCCACCAAACAGATTTGCCGAGCCCGGCAGGATCAACATCGACGTGACGCCGCCGCGGCGCACGGCGTTGAAGCCTTCGTCTTGCGGCCACACCGAATGCTCAGCCCACACTTGCGCCGTGTTGGGGTTTGTCGCTTCGTTGCCGTCGGAAACCGCGTTGACGCCGGGTTGAGGGTAGACGCCTAAATGCGAATGGGCGTCGATGATGCCGGGGGTGATCCACTTTCCTTTGGCATCGACGAGATCGTAGTCAGCAGGGACGGAAACATTGCCCCCCACCAATTCAATTTTGCCGTTGCGGATGAGCACGGTGCCGTTGTCGATTTTCTGACCGGTGCCGGTAAAAATGGCGGCGCCAACAAGTGCGGTTGGAGCGCTGGGAAGTGCCTTGTAGGTCGAGGGGAAGGGATTTGAATCAACCTGGGGGTCAAGATTGGGACCGGTTGGTTTTGCGGCTTCGGGGCCTTCTGTCGTTGCACAGCCTGCAAGAAGGATCGTTGCGGCCAATATGGCTGCTGAAAAATGAAGTGTGGCCACGAGAATTCCCCTGCTTGCCCCGAATTCGAGCCTGACTATCGCACTTTAACGGGCGAAATAAAATCATGGGATTTGCCTCAGATATCAGTAATTTGTGAGAATGATTTATGTGGCACTTGGAGCAAACGTCCCTTCCCTTGCCGGGCCACCCGTTTTGACCTTACGGCGGGCGATTGAGCAGATGCCTTCTCACGGCATTGGGGTCCAGGCGCAGTCAGAATTCTATGAGACGCCGGCCTGGCCAAATCCCGCAGACCCTGCGTTCGTTAACGCAGTGATCGGGGTGCGGACAAAACTGGGTCCTTCCGAGCTTTTGCGAGCTTTGCTTTCGATCGAGAAAGCCTTCGGGCGGGTGCGAAAAAGCAAGTGGGAGCCGCGCTG
>JAWXBO010000115.1:0-10138 GCA_034440175.1 Alphaproteobacteria bacterium | reverse complement strand
GCGGCTTCGATGAATTGGCCGTAGTCGTTCATGCCGTGCAGGGCGACGATGACGGCTTGCGGGTTTTGCGGCTGCCAGACGCTGAAGGCGAGGACGAAACCGTCGGCGGATTGCCAGTGGCTTTCGTCGATGAACCGCGGCGTCGTGGGGCCAGGGCCGGGGGCCAGGCGTTCGGCGACGCAGGCGGTGAGAAGCAGGGAGAGTATGATGCACCACGTCACTCTCACGCGCGGGGAAGGGTTGCGTTTCATCCCTTCAATATACGCGAAATGCGACGGCGCAGGTGTGGCAGAAGTTCTTCTTCCATCCAGGGATTTTTCTTCAGCCAGACATTGTTGCGCCAGGATGGGTGGGGTAGCGGCACGAATTGGGGTCCGTACTCGCGCCAGGCCCTGACAGTTTCGGACAGCGTTTTCTTGCGGCGGGACTGGAGGTGCCAGGCTTGCGCATAGCTTCCAACCAGCAAAGTCAGTTCGACCGCTTTGAGCCCGGCGAACACTTTCGTGCGCCAGGCCTGCGCGCACTCCTTGCGGGGCGGAAGGTCGGCGCCCTTGGCGTCGAGGCCGGGAAAGCAAAATCCCATGGGGACGATGGCGATGTTTGTGTCGTCGTAGAAAACCTGGCTGTCGACGCCCATCCATTCACGCAGCCGGTCGCCGGAGGGGTCGGTGAAGGGCATTCCGCTTTCGTGGACGCGCGTGCCGGGCGCCTGGCCCGCGATGACGATGCGCGCCGTGGTCTTGGCGCGGAGGACGGGACGCGGCGCATGAGGCAGTTGCGCTGCACAGATTTGGCAGGCGCGGATATCGCGCAGGAGCGAGGGGAAAGTGGCCCGAAGCGGCAGCATGTGTCTAGGAGCACGAAAAAACCCGCGCTCGCAAGTGGAGAGCGCGGGCTCGCAATGCCAGAATCAGTGTGGTGCCTATTGGATTATGCCACCCAGATTATTCCAATCGCTCCAGACGACGCCGTTCCAGGACCGATGCCAGAGCGCATTTGCCGGACCCTTGACGAAACAATCAATGCGGTTTGCGGACCAGGATGTGCATACCGGCGCGTTGCCCAAAATTCCGCCGAGGTCTTCCCAACCGCCCCATGCCACGCCATTCCACCAGCGATGCCACATGGCATTGTTTTGGCCGCGCACGAAGCAGTCGATGCGATTGGCGCTCCAGGTTGTGCAATCGACGGCGCCATCAAATTTGCCGCCGAGATTTCCCCACGGCGTCCAACCGCCGCCGGCCCAAGCGGTGTGCCACAAAGATTTTTGCGGACCGCGAACGAAGCAATCGAGTCTACCTGCGCCCCACGACACGCATTCGGGATCGCCCTTGAGGCTGCCGCCGAGATTTTCCCAGCCGCCCCATGTTGCGCCGTCCCACCAACGATGCCACATATTGTTCAATGGACCTTTGACAAAGCAGTCAATGCGGTTAGCGCTCCACGATACGCAGCTGGGTGTGCCCTGCAGAATGCCGCCGAGACTCTCCCAACCGCCCCATGCTGCGCCGTCCCACCAACGGTGCCACATGGCGTTGTCCGTTCCGCGCACGAAGCAATCGATGCGATTGGCGCTCCAGCTGGTGCACGAGATATCGCTCTTGACGATGCCGCCCAAAGATGCCCAACCGCTCCACGAGGCGCCGTTCCACGCTCTGTGCCACAACGCGTTATCGAGGCCTCTACCGAAGCAATCGATCCGGTTTGCAGACCACGACGTGCACTGCGGATCACTGGTCAAGATGCCGCCGAGACTTTCCCAGCCAGCCCACGCCGCGCCGTCCCACCAGCGATGCCACATGGCGTTGTCGGTGCCGCGTGCGAAGCAATCGATGCGGTTGGCAGACCAAGAAACACAGGCGGGCTTGGCTTGAGCCTCGCTCATAGCCCCCGCGCCAAAGTTCAGCGCGATGATGAGCGCGACGACAGACAGTATTCGAAGCATGAAATCCTCCTTGTTCGTTGCTATAGCTGTACCACAAATTCAGACTTCATTGCGATGGGATGGCATGTAGTTCCCGTCACACAGCACTGGATTTACCCGATGTCCTTATTCGACAAGGGTCTTTGCTATTTCGCGTGGCAGGGGAATTGGGAAATCCAACAACATTTGGGCGATGGCTTTGCCTTGCGGGTCGTTGCGCAGGCTGGCGACGCCGCCGCCGCCCAGCGCGTCATGAAGCAGGAAATTCAGTCCGTGAATGCCCGGCAAATCAAAGCGCTCCACCCTGCTCTTCCCGCCCGGTTCGAACAAATGAACGAACCATTTGGCTACCGCCGCCTCTGTCAAGGCCGCGCGGATGTAGGGCGCGTAGCCGGGTTTGCGGGCCATGACGCCGATGTTGGAATTGTTGCCCTTGTCGCCGGAGCGGGCAAAGGCCAGTTTGATCAAGGGGACAGATTGGGTGGTGGCCTCAACTTTGCCGTCGACGATGGGGCGCACGATCTTTTTGGGATCGAAGCCGCCGTCCGTGTCCTCGCGCGATGGGAAACTGTCGCCCGCGACGTGCACCGTGACGCTGACGTCCTTCTTGGGAATCAGGCACGAAAAATGGCGTACCACCGGCGCCACTTTCGGCCGCAGTCCGGCATAGCCCGAGGTGCCGGGCGCAAACGAGGTGCCGGACGAGGTCAGTTCGCGCATCATCAGCTCCAGCGGTTCCTTGCGGGCATGTTTGGCGGCAAGTTTCAGAATGGCTTCCCGGCCGGCGATGTGGTGCTTGTGCGGCCCGTAAGAATCCTCGTCGCCCAGGATTTCGATGCTGGTTTCTGTAAACTGTCCCCAGTTGCGCTGGCGCAGGATGCCTTCCATGCGTTTCAGAACGGCCTCGCCGGTGCGCCTGGCCTTGGCCGCCGCGTCGATGCCACCGATGGAAACCAGATTGCCGATGCGGTAGCCGTCTTCAAACGTGGTGGAGCATTTGTAAGTTGCGGTCGGCGCGTAGCCCTTGGCGTTGGAAACGCTAACGCGGTCTTTGCCTTTCTGCTCAAGGCGGACGTGGGCAAAATCGCAGGCGACGTCGGGCAGCATATATGCTTGCGGGTCGCCGATTTCGTAGAGCATCTGTTCGCCGACGGTGCCAACGGAGACCAGGCCTCCGGTGCCGTCGGGTTTGGTGGCGATGAAGCTGCCGTCAGCGGAGACTTCGGCGATGGCATAGCCGATGTTCTCCCACTCCGGCACCTGTTCCCAGTCGGTGAAGATGCCGCCGCAGGCCTGGGCGCCGCACTCGACAATGTGGCCCGCAAGGCTGCCGCCGGCAAGTTTGTCGTAGTCCTTCGCGGTCCAGCCGAATTCGTGGATGCAGGCGCCGAGCGTGACGGCGCTGTCGACGCAGCGGCCGGTGATGACAACATCGGCGCCTTTGGCGAGTGCTGCTGCAATCGGGAAGCCACCGAGGTAGGCGTTCATGCTGACGGGCTTTTCGGGAAGCGGGGCGCCGGTGAACATTTCGGTGACGCCTTGCGCTTTCCACTTGTCGAGTTGCGGCAGGACATCGTCGCCATCGACGTAAGCCACTTTCAGCGCCACGCCTTGTTTGGCGAGCAAGGCTTCGAGGGCGGCGGCACAGGCTTTGGGGTTCATGCCGCCGGCGTTGGCGATGACCTTGATTTTCTTCTCGGCCACTTCGCGCGCGATGCCCGCCATCGTGACGGTGACGAAATCATGGGCGTAGCCGAAGCTCGGGTCCTTCTCGCGCTGGCGGGCCATGATGGACATGGTGATCTCGGCCAGATAGTCGAAGACGAGATACTGGATATTGCCCTTGCTCACGAGCTGGGGGGCGGCGGTGAAACTGTCGCCCCAGAAGCCGGAGGCGCAGCCGATGCGGATGGTTTTGGTCATGGTGATGAATTCTCCGTTGGTGCCGACACTGGCACAATCGGTCAGCGAATTCGAACAACTTTCACACCGACCTTGACTTTGTCCCAGATATGCCCGGCCGTGAGCACCGGCAATTTGCGCTCACGCGCCAAGGCAAAGCAGAAACGGTCCCCGAGTGACAGGCCGACCGTCCTGGTCGGCAAGCGCAAACGGGAAACGTCAACTGCTTGCTCAAAACTGGCCGGGACGATTTCGATGGCGGCTTCCTCAAACAGCGACATAGCCTGGTCGATGTCGCCACCATACTCGGCATACTTGCTGAGAGTTTCGGCCAAGTTGACCGAAGAAATGATTGAAGCCCGCAGGTGCTGTTCCACTACTTCCCATCCGGGCTCCAGCTTTAACAGCGCGATGAGAGCAGAAGCGTCGAGCGTAATCAATCCTCACGCCACATCGCGCGGCGCTCTTCCAGGAACTCCTCAGACAATAGCTTCTTCGACTTGCGGCCCTTTGTTGCCTTGGCAAAAAGCAATTGCAGCTTTGCTATTGCCACGTTGGATGACAGTTTTTTTACGGCCTTCGCCTTGCCCTTGGGGGGGTGCGCGGCCTTCCCGCGCGGCGCGGGTTCGGCAAATCCGCGAGGCGCCGTGCCCGACCGGTCTTGAGGTTTCTGTGGCCACTCGACGGCCCCTCGCTTTGTCAGGGCTACGATCTCGCGCATTTCCGCTTCCATGCTGCGGCCGTTGGCGGCAGCACGCTCTCGCAGCCAGGTGTAGTGGTCTTCAGGCAGCTTGCGAACCGTCAGTGCCCTGGTTTTCAGTTTGGTCCGGGGTGCCATATTGTGAACCTCGCGTGTTGCTGGCATTATGCTATCAAAATGCCAGCAATTGGTCAAACGAGCGATTTGAGCAGGTTTTTGGCGATGACGAGTTGCTGGACCTGGCTGGTGCCTTCATAAATGCGGAAAATGCGGACGTCGCGGTAGAAGCGTTCGACGCCGTAGTCGGTGACGTAACCGGCGCCGCCGAAGATTTGCACGGCGCGGTCGGCGACCCTGCCCACCATTTCGGAGGCGAAGTATTTGGTGCAGGCGGCCTCCATCGTGACGTTGTCGCCGGCGTCGCGTTTGCGGGCCGCGTCAAGCACCATGCAGCGAGCGGCGTAGGATTCGGTTTTGGAGTCGGCGAGCATGGCCTGGATGAGCTGGAACTCCGCGATCTTCTGGCCGAACTGATCGCGTTCCAGCGCGTATTTGGCAGCGTCGCGGATCAAGCGTTCAGAGACGCCGACGCAGACGGCCGAGATGTGAAGCCTGCCGCGATCCAACACCTGCATGGCGACGCGAAAGCCTTGGCCCTCTTGGCCCAGCATGCAGCTTGCGGGGACATGACAGTCTTCGAAAATCACATCGCAGATATGGGCGCCCTGCTGGCCCATTTTGCGATCCGGCTTGCCGATGGTGATGCCCTTGAGGTTCGCGGGCACGAACAAGGCGGTGATGCCACCTGCCCCTTTGTTCGCGGGGTCGGTGCGCGCCATCAGCGTGAAGACCGAGGCCTTGTTGGCGTTGGTGATGAAACGTTTGGTGCCGTTGACGACGAAGTGATCGCCCTTGCGAATGGCAGTGGTGCGCAACGAGGCGGCGTCGGAGCCCGCACCCGGTTCGGTGAGGCAGAAGCTGGCGATGGCTTCACCGCTGGCGAGTTTGGGCAGCCACTCGCGCTTTTGATCTTCGCGGCCGAACATGACCAGGCCCTGGCTGCCGATGCCGACATTGGTGCCTATGGTCGAGCGGAAGGCGGGCGAGGTTTGGCCAAGTTCGATGCAAACGAGGACCTCCTCCTCCATGGTCAGGCCAAGGCCGCCATATTCGGTGGGGATCGAAATGCCGAACAAGCCCAGCTCTCGCATCTCGGCGACGATGGCGTCGGGGACGAGATCGTCACGCGCGGTCTTGTCCTCGTTGGGGACGAGGCGCTCGCTGACGAAGCGGCGGACGGTGGCGATGAGTTCGTTACGGGTTTCAATGTCGAGGGGCATGGAGGGGTTCCGGTGGTCTTGTTCGGCGAAGGCCGACCATTCACGACTTGTTACACCAGATTCAAGTCACGTCGTGGGTGGTCCGCCTGCGCGGACCATGACAGCGAATGGGAGAAATGTGAACACTCAAGGCCGTCGCGGGCGCTGTTTCGCGGAGACCGATTTTATGACGATGCGGTGTTTTCCAGTGGCGTTCAGCGGATTGAGTATCAGGGCCTAGTCCATCAAGGCACCGACATCCGGATCGGCGAGCGACTTTGCGCTTTCGAGCACGATGTGGCGGACCTTGCTGCCGCTTCCCTTCAGAAGTTTTTTCGGGTCCTTGAGCTTTGGCCCGTTGAAAAAGAACAGGCTGATCCACCGCGGGTAAAGGGCAATGGAGAATACAACATCAGACACTTTCTCAGACGGGCCAAAGCCTACGGCGAGCGCGTTATAGTTGTCATAGACAAGCTCCAATGCGCCTGGCAACCGCTTGCGCATGGCGGCCAATATCTGTCGCGCGGCGGCTGCGATGCTCGGATCGTACTTGGCGATGAAGCCGTCAAGCTGTTTTCTTGGGACCAGTTCGATCAGTTTTGCACCCATTGGCGAGGCCGCAAATGGGCTTCGTTACCGGTGATGCTTACATCTCCCAGCCTACGCTCGCAAAGTGAATTTCTCCAAGCAGGCGAGTTTCATTGCGGCGTTTTGATGTCCACGATTTCATCAATCGCTTCGGGGCGTGGGGCACGCGTGATACGGTATTGCACGTTCTTACTCATCTTTCTGGGGGTTGCCTTGAATCATTGCGTCGCGGCCATGGCCGTTGTTTTGGGTTTTGTGTTTGCAGCTTGCGCGCAAGCGGCCGAACCGGAGAAGCCGAAACCTGCCGCCTCTCTTGAGGAGCTCGACAAGCGGCTTGCGGCAGAATTCGCCAAAGGAAAAGTCCCCGGCGCAAGCGTTACCATCGTCGAGGGCGGCCAAATCGTCCTTTCGAAAGGCTATGGTTTTGCCGACCTCAAAACGAAAAAGCCGGTCACCCCGGAAACGGTCTTCCGCGCGGGCTCCATCTCCAAAAGCTTCACCGGCATCGCGGTTATGATGCTGGTCGAAGAAGGCAAGCTCAACCTCGACGCAAAGCTCGCCGACCTGATGCCCGAACTGAAATACGACAACCCCTGGGAAAAGACCGACCCGGTCCGCCTCGTGCATCTTTTGGAGCACACGACGGGCTTCTACGACATCACCTTCCGCCACTATCTGCTCGAAGGCAAAGACGTGCCGCTGTCTGATGCCGTCGACAAGTACGGCCCGTACAAGAGCCGCTGGAAGCCCGGCACGATGACGTCGTACTGCAACGCGGGGCCTGTGATCGCCGGGCGCATTATCGAAAAAGTCAGCGGGCAGAAATTTCAGGACTTCATTGCAAGCCGCCTGACCGGCCAGCTCGGCATGGAGAGCGCCTATTGGACACGCGAACCGCAAATCAGCGATCGGCTGTCCAAGAGCTACAGCGACGGAGGCGCCAAAGAGGAGCCGTTCGTCGAAGTCCTGGCGCGGCCCTCGGGTTCGCTGAACGTCACGTCAAAGGACTTGGCGAAGCTGCCGTTGCTGATGCTCGGTCGCGGGACGCTGGACGGGCGCACCTATCTCAGCACCGCCTCCGTCGAGCGAATCGAACGCCCCGAGTCCAACGACGGCGCGCGCGCCGGCCTCAAATATGGCTACGGTCTGGGCAACATGATCTATGCTGGCAGGAAGGGCCTGTTCTTCGGCCACGACGGCGGCATCGACGGCTTCGTCTCGAAATACGAATACGCGCCTGGCCAAGGTGCCGGCTTCGTGGTCATGGCGAACCTCGGTGCGTCGGAAGCCTTTGCGGCTGGCGATGAAATCAGAAGCTACCTTGAGCGGAATTTTCCCGAGCCAAAAACAGTCGCTGTGCCTCTGGCTCCTGCCGAATTGGAACGGTTGACCGGTTTCTACCAATCAATCACGCCACGCCAGCAGAAGCTTGCGGTTCTTGAGAGCATCTTCGGCTGGCAAACCGCGCGCGCAAAGGGCGGCGAACTCGAGTTCAACGACACGAAACGCACCCATGTCGGCAACAACATCTTCCAGAAGATTGACCAGGCCGCGCCAAACATCGTTTTCGCACCCAAAGGCGATGACGTTTTGATGTTCACGGCAGTCGGCGCCGGCCGCAAAGTGCCGCTCCCGGAACTCGTGGGCAAGGCGGCGCTGGCGGCGGTGTACGCGCTCGCTCTCGTGGTGTCCGCGCTCTACATGCTGATCTGGATCCCGAGCGCGTTCTTCGGCCGCTTGGGCGAACGCGGCGGCGTGACGATCAGGCTGCTGCCGTGGCTCGCGATGCTCTCGACCGTATCGCTCGCCGGTCTTTTCATCTACCTGGTCAGCGCCAACGACCTGGAGTTGGTGGGCAAGCCAAGCTCCCTTGGCTGGGCGCTCTATGGCCTCTCGATTGCCGTGCCGGTGCTGGGCGGGCTCTCGCTCGTGCGCTCGGCGATGGGATCGGGTGCGAACGTGATCGTGCGCGGTTTTGCTTGGCTCAATAGCCTCGCAGTGCTGGGCTTTGCGGGTTACCTGTACGCTTACGGCTGGATCGGCATGAAACTTTGGGAATAGGCATTCGCCACTCCCGCCTGCCGCTTTCGAGTGTGCTATGCAGCGCGAAAGCGGAGCAGTGTTTATGATTCAAAATTCCGGGGCGCTGGCGGGCGTCAAAGTCATTGACCTCAGCCGCGTTTTGGGCGGGCCGTATGCGACGCAGATTTTAGGCGATCACGGTGCCGACGTCGTCAAGGTCGAGCCGCCGCAGGGCGACGAGACGCGCGAGTGGGGGCCGCCGTTTCGGGACGGTGATCGCGCGAGCGGGGCGTCGGCCTATTATGTGAATATCAACCGCAACAAACGCGGTATGGCACTCGACCTGACGAAGCCAGAGGCGCGGGAGGTAGTGTTCAAGTTGCTTGGCGATACCGACGTTCTGGTCGAGAATTTCAAGACCGGTACGATGGAGCGCTGGGGAATGGGGTTCGACGTTTTGTCGAAGCGTTTTCCCCGCCTGATTCATGCGAGGGTGTCGGGCTTCGGCGCAGACGGACCTTTGGGCGGCATGCCCGGCTATGACGCGATCGTGCAGGCGATGACGAGTTTGTCGTCGTGCAACGGTTCGCCGGAGTCGGGGCCTGTGAAATTGGGCGTGCCGATGGTCGACATGGCGACGGGGCTCAATCTCGTGATCGGGATCCTGTTGGCGCTCCACGAACGGCAGCGCTCGGGCCAGGGACAGTTTGTCGAGGTGGCGCTCTATGATGCGGGGCTGTCGATCCTGCATCCGCATTCGGGAAATTGGTTGATGGATGGACGAGTTCCGAAACTTTTGGGCAACGCGCATCCGAATTTGACACCCTATGATCTCTATCCGACCGCAACGCGCCCCATCTATTTGGGAATCGGCAACGACGCGCAGTTTCGCAAGGCGTTGACGGTTCTGGGGATGGCGGCGGTTGCCGACGATCCAAGATTCAAAACGATGGCGGATCGCAATGCGCATCGGGCGGCGCTCACGAAAATTCTGCGCGATGCCTTTGCGAAGGTGGATGGGCCGAAGGTTGCGTTGGAGATTTTGAAAGCTGGTGTGCCTGCGGGACCATTGAACACCATCGAAGAGACGCTCAACGATCCACAAACGGCGGCGCGGGAGATGCTTGTCGAGCGAGATTCCTATAGGGGGATCGCCTCACCGGTGAAAATGTCCCGTAATAAAGCGCAGACCCGTCACACGCCGCCCGATTTCGGCGCAGACAATCGTGCGGTGTTGCGCGAGGCAGGCTATGGTGAAGAGGATATCGATCAGTTGATTGGGTTGGGGGCGGTTGTTGAAAACCGCGTGGGGTAACATGAAGAATTTCGCGGCGTGGCTCGCGCTTGGGTTTGGAACATTTCTGGCCGTCGCCGAGGCCTTGCGAAACTCGGGCGAGGTTCAATGGTGGCCGTTCTGGGTTATCGACTATATCGCCGTGTTTCTTCTGCAATGGGGCGCAGTGTCGGTACTCTGGAACCCGGGCAATCGCGGCACGGCGATATTGACCGCAGGCTGGGGATTTACGAGCGCGATGTTCTACATGTCGCTGTTCGGGCATGTGTCTGACCTCATGAGTGCGGGCACCGAAGTCGCCAACACCAACGCCCAGTCGTCGCTGGATGAGCCGTGGCTGACACTGGTGATCGGCGCGATGTTTGCGATTACACTGACGGGACTGGTTG
>JAWXBO010000114.1:0-5101 GCA_034440175.1 Alphaproteobacteria bacterium | reverse complement strand
TATGATCAAACTCGCGGCGATGTCATATGTATCAGGCCAGCGCTCCAACGCCTCCTCCATGGCCGCGATACCCTCGGCGTACCGCCCGGCCCGCCAAAGGGGTAAGCCTACAGCGAGTGTGTCGCGGTCATTCTGTTTATCAAGCTCGCGAAGGGCTAAGGCGGCCTTGATCGCGTCACGCGTCTGGCCGACGCTCTCGTAGAATACAGACAAAAACAAGTTTAAGTGCACAGATGTCGCTGCTTTGCCTGCCTGTTTAATGATTGCCGCCGTCGTGACGAAATCGCCGAACGGGTTCAGCACAAGCAGCCTAGCATGCATGGCCAACATGTTCTGGGGATCGAGATCAAGACAGGTTTGAGCGATTTGTTCGATCTCCGGGCGCAGGTTGGCGCGTTCAGGAAATGTTTTCTGTCGTGCTTGAGCTGCGCGCCCGACGGCCAGCGCTCCCCAGGCCGGTGCGAACGCCGGCGCAATCCGCGTGATGGCTTCAAGCGTTGCGATGCTCTCTGCAGGCGGGAAAAACATGTTTGCGCCGCCGCCTCGTGCTTTCAGGTAGAGGTCATAGATCGCCGGGTCAATCGCCGCCGTTTTCGTGTGAAAGAACGTGGTGTTCAGCGCCTGTGCGATAGCCTCTGATATTTCGTCCTGCACCGCAAAGATGTCTTCGAGGCCACGATCAAATTTGTCGGACCAGAGGGTGGAGCGGCTCGCGGCTTCCGTGAGGTGCGCGGCAATGCGCACCTTGTTGCCGGCGCGACGGATAGATCCGTCGAGCACATGCGTCGCGCCCAATGTTTGCGCCGCCTTCGCCTTGTCGGACCCCCGAAACTGAAAACTCGAAATGCGCCCGATCACTTTCAAGCCGGCGCCGCGCGCGATGCGACCGAGAATGTCTTCGCTGACGCCGTCGGAGAAGAATGCCATTTCAGCATCGCTGGAAAGATTGTCGAAGGGCAACACGGCCAGGACCGGTTCAGAACTTTCCGACAGTTGCGCTGCGACAGCTGACGAGACTGCTGCCAGAGCAAAGGCCTCGATCGTCTCGGCCATCTTGTCGAGCTTGAGCATGCCTTGCGATTGCAAGCGTTCAGCGACGGGCCCACGAATGGACTGGCGCACTGCGCCCGATACGAGTGCACCGCCGGGATCGCTGCGCGCCATCAACCGTGCGGCGACATTAACGCCGTGGCCGAGGAGGTCGCCGTTGGGCTGGACTACGACGTCGCCGAGGTGGACGCCGACGCGGACTTTTGGCACACAGGTTTCGGCGAGTTCGAAGGCGGCTTCGACGGCTGCAAGGCTCGAGCCGAACTCGAGCATAAAGCCGTCTCCGGCGGTGTTGAAGACGCGTCCGCCATACTTCGCGGCGATGGTCTCGATGACCTTGCGGAGTGCGGCCACTTCAGCCGTCGTGCGCGCCTCGTCGGCTTCGGTCCGCGCCGAGTACCCGGCGACGTCGAGGGCTACGATCGTGGCGAGTTTGCGGGCGGTGTCGGTCATGAAGGCTTTCGGCTGGGCGGTTCGGGTTTCGCAGCATGCTATACTTGGACGCCGGTCAATGCCAACCAGCGGCGTCAGAGCGCCCACGTTCCGGTCTAGTCGCCCTCGAGGTGGCTGCTATAGCCGGCCACAGCGGCAGAGTGAATGACGGTGAGTTTGCGATGCAAGGGAGCCAGAATAGCAATATCGGGCTTCCAAAAACAGCCTTTAATGCGCTCCTTGCGTGGGATTCCCAACTGTATTATTGTAATACATGCCAATGCCCGGATGACACATTATGAGCCTTTCAGTGCGCTTGGAACCTGAACTCGATGCGCGCGTCGCCGCCGAGTCGCGACGACGTGGGGTGACCAAATCCGAAGTGGTCAAGGATGCGTTGGAGCGTGTGCTGGGCTTGAAAAATCCGCTTGATCTGCTCAACCAGGTTCGCAGTGCAAAGCCGATGCGCCGGTCCAGCGCTTCGACGGCGACTGGTGCAGGGCTGAAAGCAAAGTTGCGTGCGAAACGTTCTTCTTGATGCGGGGCCGCAGGTCGCGCTGTTTGCACCCGATGATTTGCATCATGTACGATTCTATTCTCTGCTGAGGAAACTCGCCAGTGAGGGCGTGCGGCTGATAACGACATGGCCCTGCGTTGTCGAGGCTGCCTGTCTGCTTGATCCGCCGCACAGATATGAACTGCTGCAATGGATCGAGCTTGGCGGGGCGCAGGTCTATCCCTTTGATGCCCACCATCTGGGTCACATCATACGATGGATGCGCCGCTATTCCGACGGTAAGCGTGAAATGGACCTGGCGGACGCGTCTCTTTACTGGCTGGCGAGCGAGACCGGCGTCAATGAAGTCATGACGGTGGATGTTGCCGATTTCCGCCGCTATCGGCTGCCGGACGGGGCGCATTTCGAATTGCTTTGAGGACTACACAGGTTCACTCGATCATGCCGCGAACGGAATATGGCAAGGTCGTCAACCGCTTGTTGCTTGAGTGTTTTGGCGATTTTTATGGTGCATGACCGGCACCATGCGGCGTCAAAGTCCATCAGGCGGCTTACGTTTCGGCAATGGGGACAGTAGTGTGCCGTGGGGAAGTTTTTGGGTGGGGCGTAGTCAACAGTTATGGGCGTTGAGGTGCACGGCTTTTGCGACGAGCGATTTCATACGTTGCGTGATGCATTTATTGCCAACTTCGACGAGGGGCTGGAGATCGGCGCTTCGCTGGGTGTGACCTGGCGCGGCCGCATGGTCGTTGATCTGTGGGGCGGGTGGGCGAATCCGAAAAAGACGAGGCGTTGGAAGAGGAGCACCATCGTTCCGGTGGCCTCCGTTACCAAGATCATGCTGCTGATGTCCGTGTTGATGCTGGTTGATCGTAGACGGATCAAGCTGGATGAACCGGTTTGCCGCTATTGGCCCGCGTTCGCGCAAGGCGGCAAGGACAAGGTCACGGTGCGCGATTTCATCACGCATCAGGGCGGCGTGCCCGGGTTCGTGCCGAACGCGACTTTTGATGAGTTGCTGGACTGGAAGCGGGCGACGGCGCACCTCGCGGCTCAGCCGCACCGCTTCGGCGGCAAGAAGGTGCTGTGCTATCATCCAATTACCTACGGCTATGTGCTGGGCGAATTGATCCGGCGCGTTGACGGGCGCATGCCGGCACGGTTCTTTCGCGAAGAAATTGCGCAAAAGGCGAACGCGGATTTTCATATGGGCCTGTCGTCATGGTTGGATCTTTTTCGGGTGGCGGAGCCAACACCATTTCCTCCTCCGACGCTGGAAGACAACCCGTTGGCTTTCGAACTCATCAGCAGCTCACCGCTTCTTGAGGGCAATACTCGGACCTGGAAATTCGTCTCAGCCTCAATCCCGTCTTTTCTGGGTTTCGGCAACGGCCGGTCAATTGCCCGGATATGCGCTATTTTTTCGATGCAGGGACGCCTTGGCTGGCGGCGCTATCTTTCCAAGCGGATGGTCGCCGAGGCGGCGCGGGAACAGATTTATGGCGAGGATCTCTATATCGGCATGATCAGATGGGGGCTGGGGTTTGGGCTGGACAGCAAGGATTATCCGGCGCCGTCACCGACAAGTTTTCATTGGGGCGGTGCCGGTGGCTCTTGGGGGGTAATGGACCCCAAGTCGCAGGTCAGCCTAGGCTATGCGCCCAACAATTTCCTGAGCGGCGCAGGTGCTGCTATGGACCCAAGGCTGGCGCGCTTCAACGCGGCGCTGACGAAGCTGATTCCCACGCTGTCGCGGTGAGTCAGAAAACCGGCTCGCCCCACCAAACCTGTCATCCCGCACGCGCTGCAGCACACTTCGTGCTGCTCCGCAGATGCGGGACCCACACGTGGTGGTGAGTTTTCAAACCACCTTCGACTTTTTATCTCGTCCACGCTGAACCCCGTGTGGGTCCCGTGTCAGCGGGATGACCAGAGTATTTTTTTTGCGTCAAATGATCAAAGCGCGGGCAGCAGCTTTGCGCTTACTTCGACGAAACGATGCAGGCGCGGGTCGAGTTTGAGCTGGTCGTTTGCGCCTTCCGGAACCACCCAGTTGTTTGGCGTGTAGCCCAGGCTGATGCCGGCCCTGGGATCCATCAATCCCCACGAGCCTCCGAAGCCGCCCCAATGCATGGACGTGGGCGTTGGCGCCGGAAATTCCCGGCTGTCGAGCCCGAATCCTATGCCCCAACGAATTTTCCCAAGATAGGGGTCGGGCCCGTAGGCTTGCTCCGTGCCGGCAAGTGCAATAATTTCCGGCGACAGGATGCGCTGTCCGTCCCAGACACCATTGTTGCCGACGATGCCGCAGGCCAGCGCAATGGAGCGGCCATTGCCGAAGCCGGTGCCGCCGGGATTTTCGGCGCAAGCCCGCGCCCAAGAAAATGCATCGGACTGGTCGACGGCGTTCAAAAGTTTCCCTGCCATGCCATCCATGTCAAAGCCACCCGGCGGCATCTCTGGTCGCGCCATTCGGCCCAGCTGATCGTACGATGACAAACCCAAAAGGAAATCGGCGCCGGTCTTGGCCAGCACCTCTTCGTTCAGGAACTGGCGCGGTCCGCGGCCGTCAGCGCGGCGGATGAGTTCGCCGACAAGAAAGCCATATGTAATTGCGTGATAGCAAATTTTCCGCGCACCACCGAACCAATGCGGCTCGGCCGCGACGCGTGCGGCCGCTTGCGCCCAGTCGCAGAACGCGGCGCTGGTCATCGGTGGATCGAGGCCCGGCACCCCTGCCTGATGGGTGATTGCGTCACGCACGGTGACGGCCTCCTTGCCGCCTTGAGCGAACTCGGGCCAATAATGCGCCACAAGCTGACCGAGATCGAGCAGGCCGCGATCAAGCGCGACCAGCACGCCGATACCCAGTATAATCTTCGTCGTCGAAGCGACGGGAACGATGGTGTCGCGTTGCCATGGCACCGTGCGCCCGGCATCGGCAAAGCCCGCCCAGAGATCGACGACCACCTTCCCGCGATGGGTGACGGCAAGCGACGAACCGATTTCAAGGCCCGCGTCGAAGTTGGCGTTGAAGGCGTCTTTGAAGGGCAGAAAGCGCTCGTCGCAAAAGCCGTGGATATCGGTTGGCATTTCAATTCG
>JAWXBO010000113.1:0-3274 GCA_034440175.1 Alphaproteobacteria bacterium | reverse complement strand
TGTCATGACCGGCCATCGGCCTGAGCCAGTGCCATCCCAAACGAGGAACGCAGCATGAAGGACTATCAATCTTTCATCGCATCCAAGAAGCCGCGCCCGGTCGCTGTGGGCATAGACCCGCCCGCGCTCAATTCTGGCCTGTTCGATTTCCAAGCCGCGTGCGTCGACTTCGCGCTACGGCAGGGACGGTGCGGCCTCTACCTCGACACCGGCCTCGGGAAAACGTACTGCCAGCTTGAATGGGCTGACAAGGCGATGCGCGCCAGCAACGGCCGCGCGCTGATCCTAACACCTCTCGCGGTCGCGCGACAGATCGAACGCGAGGCCCATGCGCGAGGCTACGACGCACGAGTAATCCGCGATCAGTCCGAGGCCCGCACGGGCATCAACATCGTCAACTATGACCGGCTAGACAAAATCGACCCCGCCGCATTTGGCGCTGTATCGCTTGACGAGGCGTCGATCCTCAAGAGCTTCACCGGCTCCACAACCCGCGCGCTGATAGCGGCCTTTGCCGGGCATCGTTTCAAGATGGCCGCCACTGCGACGCCCGCCCCAAACGATCACATGGAGCTAGGGCAGCAAGCCGAGTTCCTGGGCATCATGCCAAGCAATGAAATGCTCATGCGCTGGTTTATATCGGATCAAACCGAGATGGGACGCTACCGGCTGAAGTCGCACGGAGAGGCCGATTTCTGGCAATGGATGGCCGGATGGTCGCGCATGGCGCAAAGCCCGGACGATCTTGGCTTTGACGGCTCTCGCTTTGTATTGCCCGCGCTCGCCATCACGCGACATCGGGCGACCTATGGCGAGGTCAAGCCGATTGAGGGCTCGCTGTTTACGCTCGATACAAGCGCAACGGCAATCCATGACGTGAAGCGGCAGACCGCCGCCAATCGCGCGGACAAAGCGGCGGAACTGGTCGCGGCCGATACCTGTGCCTGGGTAGTTTGGTGCGATACCGACTACGAAGCCGACGAGCTGGCAAAGCGACTGCCTGATGCCGTGGAAGTTCGCGGCTCAATGACGATTGAACGCAAGGAAGAGAACCTTGCGGCGTTCGCATCCGGCGATGCTCGGGTCATCATCACAAAGCCGAGCGTGGCCGGAATGGGTCTTAATTGGCAGCACTGCGCCCGCATGGTTTTCGTCGGGCGCAGCTTCTCCTATGAGGCTTGGTATCAGGCAGTGCGCCGTTGCTGGCGCTTCGGGCAAACCCGCCCCGTCGAGGCTCATATCATCGTCGCAGAGGGCGAAGACCAGATCGGCCGCGTGATCGACCGCAAGGCCGCCGATCACGCCACGATGAAGCAATCTATGGCGCTGGCAATGCAAAATGCACTGAGTGCCAAGTCAGATCGACTGGTTGCATACGATCCAAAGCACAAAGGGAGGATACCGGCATGGCTACGATCCGTTGCCTAGGCGAAGCGAGTGGTGAGGGATTCGCGGCATACAACGGCGATTGCGTCGATGTGGTGCAGCAGATGCCAAGCAACAGCGTCGGCTTTTCAGTTTACTCGCCGCCGTTCTCGGGACTCTACATCTACAATGATTCAGTTGCCGACATGGGCAATACGACGAGCGATGCCGAGTTCTTTAAGCAATACTCGTTTCTTGCCAAAGAGCTTTACCGGGTGATGATCCCCGGCCGCTTGGTCGCGGTGCATTGCAAGGATCTGGTCTACTACAAGACGCAGCGCGGAACGGCAGGCTTGCGCGATTTCCCCGGCGACATGATACGGGCACACATCGAGGCCGGTTTCGACTTTCATTCTCGCGTCACGATCTGGCGCTGCCCGGTGCGCGAGATGACCAAGACGAAGGCGCACGGCCTGCTCTACAAGCAGCTGCGCGCGGACTCCAGCTTCTCCCGGCAGGGGCTGCCCGAATACTTTGTGGTAATGCGTAAGTGGGCCGCCGAGGGCGAAGAAATATCGCCGGTCGTCCATACAAAGCAAGATTTCCCGGTTGAGCAATGGCAGCAGTGGGCATCGCCTGTCTGGATGGATACTCGCGAAACGGACGTGCTTAACGCCAAGCGCGATCCGAAGGACGAAAAACACATCTGCCCGATGCCGCTCGATCTTACGACGCGGGCAATCGCGCTTTGGTCAAACCCTGGCGACGTTGTGCTTTCGCCATTTATGGGCATTGGGTCGGAAGGCGTCTGCGCGCTAAAGCTCAAGCGCAAGTTCGTCGGCGTCGAGTTGAAGGAAACCTACTTCAATCAAGCCGTTCGTCATTTGCGCCACGCATCTGCCAGCGCCGCGACCTTGTTCGACGTGAAGGCTGCATAAATAGAATTCCCCCTCCCCCACCCGGTGAGCGCATAGCATGAGTCGCGTCGGTCTTTCCAAGCGAACCAGCTTTGAGGTTTTCAAGCGCGACGGCTTCAGTTGCCAATACTGCGGCGCCCATCCGCCCGAAGTTCTGCTGGAGGTGGATCACATCACGCCTGTAGCCGAAGGCGGCACGAACGACGAAGCCAACCTCGCCACGTCCTGCTTTGACTGCAATCGCGGCAAGGCGGCGGTTTCCCTGTCCGTCGTGCCCAAGAGCCTGGCGGAGAAGGGGGCAGAAACCGCTGAACGTGAGGCCCAGCTCACCGGCTATCGGGAGATCATGCAGGCCCGAACCGACCGCATTGAAAACGACAGATGGGCGGTGGCTGAGATCCTTGTGCCGGGCAGTGCCAAGGCCGGCATGAAGCGCGACTGGCTGCGCTCGATCATGACCTTCAACGAGCGTCTGCCCCTGCACGCAGTGGAGGAAGCGGCCAACTTGGCTCGCGACCGGGTGCCGTATTCGGACCGGCGCCGGTTCCTCTACTTCTGCAAGGTCTGCTGGAACATCATCAAGGAGGCCAATCCAGATGCCTGATTGGATGGCCTTCAACGTCTCCGACTACACGGCCAACACCCTGCACCTGACCACACGGCAGCACGGCGGGTACATCCTGCTGATTTGCGCCGCCTGGGCAGGGAAGGGCGTGCTTCCGGGTGCCGACGCCAGCCTCATGGCTATTGCCAAGCTCAGCCCTAAGGAATGGGCAGCAGACGCCGAAATCATCAAGGCGTTCCTTACCCGGCGCGGCGAGACATGGGTGCATGAGCGGGTCGAGTACGAATGGCTCGACGCGCAAGCGCTGATCAAGGCCAAGAGCGCAGCCGGGAAGGAGGGCGCGCGGCGCAGATGGGCAGGCAGGAGCAATGGCAAACCCATGGCAGCGCCATCGCCCAGCCATGGCAAACCCATGGCAGCGCCATCG
>JAWXBO010000112.1:0-6477 GCA_034440175.1 Alphaproteobacteria bacterium | reverse complement strand
TAGAATGCGTTTGCATTGCATCTCTTGTTGCGCGCGCACGCGGGATGATGGATCATTTAGGATCAGGAACGGGATAAACTATGAGCAGTTGGCGCATTGGTGATGTGACGATTACAAAAATCGTCGAGCTTGAGATGACTGGGGGCACGCGGTTTATTTTGCCTCAGGCGACACGGGAAGCGGTGTTGCCGATCGAGTGGCTGGCGCCTCATTTCATGAGCGATGAGGGGCGGTTGAAGATGAGCATTCATGCGCTCGTCATCGAGACGCCAGGGCGGCGGATGATCGTTGACACCTGTCTGGGTAATGACAAGCAGGGGCGCGGGGTGCCGGGGTGGAATGGTTTGTCGGGGCCGTTCCTGCGCGATCTCGCCGCCGCAGGGTTCGCGCGCGAGACAATCGACACCGTCATGTGCACGCATTTGCACGTCGATCATGTGGGCTGGAACACGATGCTGGTCGATGGCAAATGGGTCCCGACATTTCCGAAGGCGCGCTATCTGATGGGGCGCGTGGAGTTCGAGCATTGGCGCGAGCAGCAGGACAATCACGAGCAGCAATTGATATTCGGGGACTCGGTGCAGCCGGTGTTTGATGCGGGGCTGGTTGATCTGGTCGATACCGACCACCGGATTTCGCCCGAGGTTTGTTTTGTGCCGACGCTGGGGCACACGCCGGGTCATGTCAGCGTGCGGATTTCGTCAAAGGGTGAGGAGGCGCTGATCACCGGCGACTTTGTGCATCACCCCTGCCAGATGGCGCATCCGGAATGGGCGGCGGCTGTGGACTATGACCAGGCTGCTTCGACGAAAACGCGGCGCGAGGTGTTCGGCCGGCTTGCGGGGACACCAACGCTGGTGATCGGCACGCACTTTGCGGGGCCTACGGCCGGGCGCGTGGTACGGGACGGGGATGTGTGGAGGCTAGTGGTGTGAGGAAGTGAGGGAGCGACGGCATATCTAAAGCCGTTCACTTGAAATTTCATAAATATTCCTATATGGGTATATGGGTCTTTGTCAGGAGCGTGTTTTGAAGACAACCATTGAGGTGCCGGACGAGCTCTTTCGCAGGGCAAAAGCGGAAGCAGCTTTGCGCGGGCGCAAGCTTAAGGATCTGGTCGAGGAAGGCCTGCAACTGGTTCTCGACACGCCGCGCGGGGCCGGGCCGCGATCGCGCCTGGCTGCCAAGATGAAGCGCGCGCGCGGCTCGGTGAAGTCGGGGGTCGCCGATCTGGGGTCAAATTCCGACCACCTCAAGGGCCTTGGCCGCGATGCTCGCAATCGTTGACACCGGGCCACTGGTTGCTTTCTTCGACCGCTCGGAACGGCACCATCGCTGGGCCGTCGCGCAGATCGAGGAACTGGATGGGCCACTGCTCGTTTGCGAATCCGTGCTGACGGAGGCGTCTTATCTGCTCGGGCGCTTTCCAAAGGCACAAGACACGTTGATGGCGCTCATCGGGAACGGCGCGCTCAGCGTTGCTTTTCACATCCGAGAGCATTTGACCGAGCTTCGCAAACTGCTGCACAAGTATCGCGATACGCCCATGTCACTCGCCGACGCGTGCGTCGTGTGCATGGCGGAGTTGAACGAGCGGCACGCGGTACTTACGCTTGACTCCGATTTCCTGGTCTACCGGAAACACGGCAAAGCGCCGCTGGCGCTTATTCATCCAGAATCATTTGCTTAATCGTTCCGCAGAGGCGCGGGCGAGTGGCTCGCACTCCGCAATTGCCGACTTAAAGGGACATAATATATGTTCCCTACCCCCACCCTCTCACTCACTCACGTTGCCGACCTAAGCGGCCTCGGGATTGGCTACTTCGACACCGTCACGCCAGACCCAGGAATACGTGCATGCGCGGTTCAAGCGCAGCATATCCTGATCGCCGAGGCTGCCGATCTGTTTGCCGAGTTTATCCGTGGAGACGGCCGTCAACTTGTCGACTATCAATCGGGATTCCGCCTTGAGGCCATTTCGCGCCGTCGGTTCGACGGTCAGGCGAAACAGTGGCGCTTCGGTTTCGTCCGATGTGAACGCGCAGATTGTGATCGACGCCGTGGCGTCGCAGCGATCATCTTGAACGATCACGGCGGGCTGCGGCTTGCCGGCACGGTCCAAATTTCGCCGCACTTCATGCCCGGCCGAGGTCCGAGACTGCATCGATGAAGTTTTGGTCGCCCTGCGCGTGCGCGCTCAACGCCACTGCAAGGGATTGGCAATGGGCGGCCACGCGGAACTTGGCGGTGCGGGTGTTGGGCACCCCGCGCGCGAGGTTCTTGACCTTTTCACGCGTTGTCTGTGCCTTCTTCGTCGATCGCACCCGCCCTCCTCAAGGATGACTAAATCGAACCCATGAAGTCGCGTTTGCCGACTTCGACGCCGTTGTGGCGCAGGATGGCGTAGGTGGTGGTGGCGTGGAAGTAGAAGTTCGGCAGGGCGAAGTGGTTGAGGTAGATGTTGCCCTTCCAGGTGATTTTTTGGCCGGCGATGGTTAAAGTGACATCGCGTTCGGCTGAGCCTTCGAATTGCGCCGGCTTCAGGCTTTTGACGAACTCAAGTGTCCTGGCGATGCGGGACTGAAGTTCGGGAAAAGTTGTTTCAGTGTCGGTGAAACTGGGCACTTCGATGCCAGCCAGACGGGCGCAGGCGCCTTTGGCGTGATCGGTTGCGATTTGCACCTGGCGCTGGAGTGGGAACATGTCGGGGGCGATGCGGGCGCCGGTCAACACCAACGGGTCGATCTTTTTGGCTTCGGCGTGGCTTGCTGCTTTTGTGAGCAGCGCCGACAGGCTGGTGAGGTATTGCGTGAAAACAGGAACGCTGGACTGATACAAATTGGACGGCATAGTCACTCTCCCTTGAAATACGATGGGCTGGTCTAGCACGTCTGGGCCTATCGGGTGCAATGTCCCGGCATCATATTTGGAGTGAAACCGTCCCCCGTGCTCTGGATTGTCACCACACTTGTCGCCGCAGCCGCGCAAACGGCGCGCAATGCGATGCAGAACAGCTTGACCGCAGAGTTGGGCACCTTGGGTGCGACGCAGGTGCGGTTCATTTATGGGTTGCCGTTCTCGTTGGTGTTTCTGGCGGTGGCCAGCGGCGTGACAGGTGCCGGCGTGCCGGACCCGAACTGCGCATTCTTGATGTTTACGGCGGCGGGTGCGTTGGCGCAGATTATCGCGACGGCCCTGTTGCTCGCGGCGATGCGCGAGCGGTCCTTTTCAGTGGCGACGGCATTCACCAAAACCGAAGCGGTTCAGGTTGCGATCTTCGGCTTGATCGTTCTGGGTGATGAGCTTTCTCTGGCGCGCGTGATTGCGATTTTGATCGCGACTGCCGGTGTGTTTCTGATCGCGGTCAAGCGGGGAGAAAACTGGACCGCCGGCAGTATGCGGCCGGCGCTTTATGGTGTTGCTGCCGGCGGGCTTTATGCAATCGCCGCCGTAGGGTTTCGCGGTGGAATATTGTCGCTTGACGGCGGCGATTTTTACATGCGCGCGACGACGACCCTTGTGTGGTCGCTTGCCTTGCAATCGGCGACGCTGGGGTTGTGGATGCTGGTTTACCGGCGCGCGGCGCTTTTCAAAAGTTTTGCCTTGTGGCGCCAGTCGCTGTTTGCAGGTTTCATGGGAGCATTTGCGTCGCAATTCTGGTTTCTTGGCTTTTCGCTGACCTCGGCTGCCAATGTGCGGACGCTTGGATTGATCGAGGTACTTTTTGCGCAGATTGTTTCACGGCGTGTGTTTTCCCAAGTTGCAAGCGTCAGGGAACTCGCCGGAATGGCCTTGGTGGTTATCGGCGTGGCGGTACTGCTGGCTGCAACGTGACTGAATTTTCACATAACTCACAGGTAGAGCATTGTTACTGGCAATTGGTGGGGTGAGCGTCTACCTAGTTGTGTACCCCCCACTTAAAACGAAATGAGGCGTTCCATGTTGAAACTTTATTATTCGCCGGGCGCGTGCTCGCTGTCGCCGCATATCGCACTGCGCGAGGCCGGATTGCCGTTTGAACTGGTGCAAGTGAATTTGAAGGACAAGAAAACCAAGGACGGCGAAGATTTTATGGCGATCAATGCCAAGGGTTATGTGCCCGCGCTCAGGCTCAACGACGGCTATGTGCTGACGGAAGGGCCTGCGATCGTGCAGTGGATTGCCGATCAAAAACCGGCACTGAATCTGGCGCCCGCGAACGGCACGCCAGAACGTTACCGCTTGCAGGAATGGCTGAGCTATATCGGCAAGGAGATTCATAAGAATTTTTCACCGCTGTTCAGTCCAACGACGCTGGAAGCGAGCAAGACAATCGCGCGGCAAACCCTGGTGAAGCGTTTTACCTTTGCCGACGAGAAGCTTGAGGGCAAAGAGTATTTGCTGGGCTCCCAGTTCAGTGTTGCAGATGCGTATTTGTTCACGGTGACGAACTGGGCGGGCTTTGTGCAGTTCGATCTCAAAGATTATCCGCACTTGCGGGCCCATCAAGCGCGCGTGGGTTCGCGCCCTCATGTGCAGGAAGCTCTGAAAGCTGAAGGTCTGACGAAGTAGCGGTCAGGGCAGCATGGTAGCAGCATAGGCTGCCAGCTCGCTGGCGAACCATGTGGCGGCCGGAATGATCGCGAGCAGGGCGAGGCGTATGAAAGCGGCCCAACCTCCGGGCCACTCGGACATGCGTGTAATTTCGCGGCGTACGGTCAGCATGGCCGCCATCGCCGGCAAAGCCACGGCTTCGACTATGCGCCCGTTGGTGTAGGCCCTGCGCCAGATTTCACGCGCGTAGGTTTGCAGTTCGGCCAAGGCTGTTTGTTTGGCAGTGCGAATGGCGCGCCGCGCGCCCCACATTGAGCCGAGGACGCCGGCCAGGACAAGCACGATGCCCAGCAGCAGAAGTGCAGCGCTGGCGGGCGTGGCGTCGGGCCTGGCGACCGCGGGGCCTGCAAGTGCGAGAAGGACAATCAAATAGAGGGCGACGCGCTTGGCGTGAAGCGCCAGCGGTTGCAACATTGCCAAGTCGAAGAGGTCGACGCGCAGGTGATCGCTGGTGGCTGAGCTAAAGCGGTAATGCAGCATCGCGATATAGGTGATGCTCGAGCCCAGCAGGCCAAAGGTCAAGGCGATGCGGACGTAGAGCCAGATTGTCAGCAAGGCGGCACTAGCGGCGTCACCGGGAATGGCACTCTGGAACAGATTGCCAAATACCGGTGTCAGGATCGCAGCCCAGAACCCGCCAAAAATAAGGCGGACTACGGCGTGAGAGTTTGCCAGCGCTTCCAGGGTCTCATCGTAGACACGGTCGTTGCAACTGAGCGCGGGCGCAACATCGACAAAGGCTACCAGGCACGAGCGCGCCAACAGGGTCGGCAGCACGGCGTTATAGGCGATGATGGCCAGCAGAAGAATCTCGATCAGCGCTGAACCCGCGAAGGTGATGGCGACGCCGCCGACGTCGAGGGCCACGAGATGCAGCAGGGTCAACGTCACAAGAATCGCTGTCGCGGCCGCAAGCGGGTGCAGCTCAATCCAGCCGATGACGCGATCAAAGGCGCCTTGCGTTGCGATGAGTTCGCTTTCAGGCGCAGGCGGAGCCAAGCGCCCGGGCGTGGGCTTGGGCGCCTCTTCGTCGCGATCTGGTTCCTGTTCGTTCATCGTCCACGTGTGTCCCGCGCATGGTTGCTGGTCCGGGCAGCGAGCCCTTCCATCAAGGCGCTGGCCGCACTTTCCCCCAGACGGGCGCCCAAGTCACGGCAGCAGGCGAAGTAAGGTTAGCGGGGCAAGTTGCGGATGCCGTCAGGTAGTGGATTTTTGGGTTAATGCGCTTAGTATATGCACATGACTACTGCACATCATTTGCGCCCTGTTCGCGCGCGGAAACGTTCCACCAACCTCTCCGTTGATGCCAGCCTTCTGGCACGGGCCAATGCGCTGGGGTTGAACATATCATCCGTTCTGGAGGACAGCTTGCGGGCAACCCTCCGCGCGGAAGAAGAACGGCGTTGGCTTGCCGAGAACAAAGACGCCATTGAGGCGTTGAACAAAGAATATCGTGAACATGGCCTTTGGAGCGAACGCCTGCGCCGATTTTGATGAAACAATTCGACATCTTCCGGAATCCGGATACCGCATAAGCGCGCCGCAGACCGAATGTTATCGTGCTGCAAAGCGATCTGCCGGGACTGCAGCTGCAGAGCGCGACGAAATTTTGGCAGCACTTGATTTGGTGTTTCCCGGGTTTTTGGCCCGCAACCATTGCCGTCCGGTTCAGATTCAACACGAAGCCACAAAGAACACGAAGGAAATCACGAAGAAAAGGTCGTATGGGCGCTGCACGCCCGAAATACAGGTAATGAATGGGCCCAAAGGCTGCTTCACCACTGACAGCTTCGTGACTTCTTCGTGTGCTTTGTGACTTCGTGTTGAATCTGAGTCGATGCGCAAGGCATTTGTGATGGTTACAATCGAGCGAAAACCGCTTTA
>JAWXBO010000111.1:0-19213 GCA_034440175.1 Alphaproteobacteria bacterium | reverse complement strand
GAAACTCAACGAGCGGCGGGAACGCCAATGCGCTATGATGGCCGTTGGCGTGACCGTCCCGCTTCGGATCACCGTCCCAATGTTCCGCCCGTCATCCGCATCAAGGCCCCTCGCGCCGGAGACACAATCATCAGCGACAAGGTTCAGGGCGACGTTCGTTTCTCCAATGATGTGTTGGACGACTTCATACTTTTGCGTTCCGATGGAACGCCAACTTACATGCTTTCAGTTGTGGTGGATGACCATGACATGGGTGTAACTCATGTCATTCGCGGCGACGATCACCTGACGAATGCAGCGCGTCAACGCCAAATCATTGATGCCATGGGTTGGCCGGTTCCAATCTATGCCCACCTGCCCCTGATGCATGGAGAAGACGGTCAGAAACTCTCAAAACGCCATGGGGCCCTCGGAATCCACGAATACAAAAACCTCGGCTATTTGCCTGAGGCGATGCGCAATTACCTGCTGCGTTTGGGTTGGAGCCATGGCGATGATGAAACGATCTCCACCCCTCAAGCGATTGAGTGGTTTAATCTCGAGAGTATCGGACGCAGCCCCTCACGCGTTGACTTCAAGAAACTCGACAATCTGAATGGTCACTACATCCGGCAAGCATCTGATGAAGACCTGGCCAACTCAACTCGTCCCCTTCTGAAAGCTTTCGACCCGAAGGATTTCCCAAATCTACGGGCTCAACTCATCGCTGCAATGCCTGGGCTAAAGGAGCGCGCCAAAACTCTGGTCGAACTCGCAGATGGCGCGCAGTTTCTTGTCGCCAAGCGTCCTCTCGCACTTGATGACAAAGCGCAGAAAATAATGACCGCCGAAGCGCGTGCACACCTCAAAAATTTGATCCCGGCGCTTCAGCCGGTCGATTGGGTGCCTGAAGCCTTGGAAGCCGCGGTTCGCAATTTTGTGGACGCCAACGGACTCAAGCTCGGAGTAGTTGCACAACCACTGCGTGTAGCGTTAACTGGACGTAGCACTTCCCCAGGGATTTTCGAGGTTCTTCAGGTGCTAGGAAAGGCGGAATCCTTGGCTCGAATAGCGGACCAGGCCGTCATTTAGTTAAAAATATGTGCGTGCGGCACTTGTGAATGAATAGTTATCGCCACGTATACTCAATTGAATATATTGCAGTGCACAATGCAGCGGCTGTCGAGTCGGCCAGTGAAGTGCGTCCATGGAGATCGCGATGTCAAAGACCCCTTTTGCTTCAAAGTTAACCGGAAAAGCGACGCTGGTACTGGGCAACAAGAGTATTGAGCTTCCCGTCATTCGAGGCTCAGTGGGCCCCGATGTAATCGACATTCGCAAACTCTATGCTGAAGGAAATGCCTTCACATATGATCCCGGATTTGTATCTACCGCGAGCTGCGAAAGCGCAATTACGTATGTCGACGGCGACGAAGGCGTGTTGCTCTATCGCGGGTATCCCATTGAACAGCTTGCAGAACACAGCGACTTCATCGAAGTTTGTTACTTGTTGCTGCACGGCGAGCTTCCATCGGCAGACAGGCTTAAGTCTTTCCGCAGCCAGATTTCGCGCCACACAATGGTGCACGAACAGATTAGTCAGTTTTTCCGTGGCTTCCGCCGCGACGCTCACCCCATGGCGGTAATGTGCGGCGTAGTGGGTGCGCTCTCTGCGTTTTATCATGACTCGACCGACATCAACGACCCACAACAGCGAACTATCGCAAGCCATCGAATGATCGCCAAGATGCCGACCATTGCGGCGATGGCATACAAATACTCGGTAGGCCAACCCTTCATCTATCCAAGAAATGAGCTGAATTACTCTGAAAACTTTCTTCGTATGTGCTTTGCAGTGCCTGCCGAAGACTACAAAGTAAACCCGGTGCTCGCGCGCGCGCTTGATCGTATTTTTATCCTCCACGCCGACCACGAACAGAATGCTTCGACTTCAACTGTGCGCCTTGCAGGCTCGTCAGGCGCGAACCCATTTGCATGCATCGCAGCAGGCATAGCCTGCCTCTGGGGGCCGGCACATGGAGGCGCCAACGAAGCAGCGTTGCGTATGCTTGAGGAAATCGGCGATGTAAAACGCGTTCCTGAATACGTAGCACGAGCCAAGGACAAGTCCTCTGGATTTCGCCTCATGGGCTTCGGGCATCGCGTCTACAAGAACTACGATCCGCGCGCCAAAGTGATGCAACAGACCTGTCATGAAGTACTTGACGAGCTTGGAATTCGAAATGACCCACTTCTCCAGGTTGCGATGGAGCTGGAACACGTGGCGCTCAATGACGAATACTTCATCGAGAAAAAGCTGTATCCCAACATAGACTTCTATGCCGGGATCACGCTGAAAGCGCTGGGCTTCCCGACATCCATGTTTACGGCCTTGTTTGCACTTGCACGCACCGTCGGCTGGATTGCACAATGGGCCGAAATGATTGAGGATCCGAGCCAAAAGATCGGCCGCCCACGGCAGCTATACGTCGGAGCCCCTCATCGGGAATACATTGCTCTACACAAGCGTTGATGCTGAGCGGGCCGGGTTACACCGGCCCTCCAGTAAGCTTTGGTTCGCGCAATAGTTTCAAAATGGTCCGGGCCGCACGCAGACTTGGCGTTTCATCTCCAAGACCGAGAGCTCTAATCGCTTGGGCCGAGGCGGTGACTTGCTCTACGCGCGCAGCATGATTTGTTAGAAGTTTGATGAGCTCCGACGACAGGTTTTCCGCATTACACTTTTCCTGCACAAATTCCGGAATTGCCTCTCTCTCCAAAATCAAATTCACCAATGTTATAAACGGCACCTGGATGAATGGCCGTGCAATCGCTGCCGTAAAAGCACCAACACGATAGCCGATCACCATTGGCGTGGCGCTCATGGCAAGCTCAGTCGAAACGGTTCCCGACGCTGCCAGCGCCACATCCGCAGCGTCAAAGGCCCCGGATTTCTGCGTTGCATCTTCAACAACGATGACGCGTCTCCCCCATTCGGCAACGTGTGCTCGAACCAGGTTCGAGACCGTAGGCACAGTCGGAAGCACAATGGTCAGCGCACCAACTGCAGCTTCAGTTTTCTCAATTGCGCTACGAAAGACCGGCCACAGAAATCTAATTTCGCTCGAGCGACTACCTGGCAGGAGCAACAATATACGCTCTCCAGGTGCAAGGGCGTGCTGAATACGAAACGCCGCACCCTGCCCCATTGTCGGCACACGCTCTACAACGGGATGCCCAACAAATGTTGCCTTAAGCCCCGCCTTCTCGAAGATGGGCACTTCAAAAGGTAACAGGCAAAGCACGTGATCAAAGTATGACGCCATCCCTTTGGCTCGCCCGGGTCGTGACGCCCAAACCTGGGGCGCCACGTAATCAATCAACCTTATGTCCGGTGCAATTCGCCGGATTCGCTTGGCGACGTGGTGGGTGAAGTCGGGGCTATCGATCATTACAGCTACGTCCGGGCGCATAGCCTTGGCGAATGATGCGGCTTGTCGAATACGGCGCACTATCCGCGGCAGGCGCGGCAAGACTTCCCGCAGCCCCATAACCGAAGTATCGTCCAACGAAAAAAGACTTTGCAGTCCGGCACTGCGCATATGTGGACCGCCCACGCCGAAGATTTCAACTTCACCATTCGAAGCAAGCTGCAGCCCCCGGATGAGCTGACCACCAAGCGCATCGCCGGACGGTTCGCCCGCGACCAGCATAATTCTCGGGCGGTGCGTCACAAGATCAACACTCATACGCTGGCCGAATCCGCATAAACAAAGATACCCATCTCGTCGGCGAGTGCGCCAACGCGTTCCGGATCGACAACAATGCTGCGGCCCGCTTCAACCAAAATGCCAACCAGACCGGCCTTTGCTGCAATTTGTACTGTGTCTTCTCCAATTGCCGGAGGATCCATTGTGGGCAGCTGATTAGGCGCCATGGCTTTTACCAGTATTGAGTTGGGCGGGATCGAAGCTGGCAGGGATTGCAGCATGGCATCAGTTCCTGCTTTGCCTTCCCTGGCGATAATTTTGCCATCGGCATACACGATCGCTTGACCCTGCCGCGAGATTCCATGACCCTTTGCAGCTATGAGCGCATCCTGGAACATCGCCTGCTGCGCGGCGTTTGGCTCGCGCCGTGCAAGGCAGCCATGGCGCGCCCCCAACTCTGGCGCCGCATCAAGGGGCGAAACAACGCGAAAACCATACGAGAGTAAAGTCGTAGCAATCGCGCGATGAATGCCATCGTCGGTGCGCCGCAACACTCCAAAATTCGTCGCCAAAAACAACATCGCCTGCCAGTCAGGCCGCAGCCGGATCTTCCGGTCCCGAGGACGCGCAAACTTTCCAGCGAACACCACCTCCACGCAACCTGTTCCACGAAGTTCACGAATGCAAGCTCCCAGCTTGCTGATTTCAATCCGCGTATGGCTCATAGAGCTGGGAATTGTTCGCGCGAACTCATCAACGGCAATCACATGGTACTGGCGCGAATGAGCCGCACAGGCGCGCGCGATCTGTAACGGCAATTCTCCCGCACCCGCAATAATGCCAATTTTCGATTGTTGCGGGGTCACGCTGGCTCGGAACGGGTCTCTCGATTTGGCATACACAATGGACGGCTTCCACCTGCGCGAACAAAGTTGACGATCTCCATCACTTCGCCGTTGTTGGCAAAGAGTTCGGCAACGTCGGCCAACCGCTCTTGAAATGTACCTTCCTGAGCGAACATTAAACGGTACGCGTTTCTCAGTTCGTGAATTTGATCGCGGGTAAATCCCCGGCGCTTCAAGCCCACCAGATTCAGCCCCGCAAGATACGCCCGATTTCCCATGACAGAACCATAAGGAATCAGATCCCCTTCCAGCCCGGCCATGCCACCTACAAAAGCGTGCCGCCCGATACGGCTAAACTGATGAACTGCAGCCCCGCCGCCCAACCAGACAAAGTCCTCCACCACTACGTGACCGCCAACCATCGCGTTATTTGCGAACACACAGTTGCTACCAACAACGCAATCGTGAGCAACGTGGCTGTCGGCCATGAACATACAATTATCGCCCACGCGTGTGACGCCGCTGCCTTTCGCGGTGCCAGGATTCATTGTCACATGTTCGCGAATAATATTGTTTTCACCGATCACCAGCTCGGTGTCTTCCCCTTTGTAGGCCAAACTTTGAGGCGGTTGGCCTAGTGAGGCAAATGGGAAAACGGTCGTACCGCGCCCGATGCTCGTATGTCCATCGACACACACATGATTGATGAGGCGAACATTTTCGCTCAAAGTCACGTTGGGCCCTACAACGCAAAACGCACCAATTTGAACGGTAGTGTGAATTTTTGCGCTGCGATCAATCACAGCTGAGGGATGAATATTAGACATTAACGTTTGCGGGCTTTCCAGATTTATCGACGATCATTGCACTGTATTCCGCTTCCGCGCAAAGGGTTCCATTGACAAATGCCTCTGCAGAAAAGCGCCACACCGGCTTTCTCGTACGAAGTATTTTTACGGGCAGCATGAGCACGTCACCAGGTACAACCGGGTGCCGAAATCGCGCTCGATCAATTGACATGAAATACACAAGCTTATCCCCTGCGCGCACGCCTAAGGAATGCATGACCAACGCACCTGAGGTCTGCGCCATGGCCTCCACAATCAGAACGCCGGGCATGATCGGGTGACCTGGGAAGTGTCCAGAAAAAATGGGGTCACTCATCGATACTGTTTTGACACCCGTAGCGCTTTCGTTAGGTACGATGTCTATCATGCGGTCAATCAAAAGCATTGGCGGACGATGCGGCAATAGCTCCATCAACCGCAGAACATCGGCGCTCGCTAAGGTCTGACTAATCTTGGCTTCCGCTGCGCTCATTTTTACCTTGCTTCCCTTTCGCCAGACGCGACACGACGCCTACTTCACGTCGCCATTGCTCGATCGGCCGCGCGGGAAATCCACCATAGACCTTCCCGCCTTCAAGCGAGCGCGAAACACCAGACTTGGCAGCAACATACGCACCTTGGCCAATGTTAACATGATCGGCCACCCCGGTTTGACCGCCAATCACTACGAAATCCCCAATATCACAACTTCCGGAGATCCCCACTTGCGACACAATAATACATCTGCGGCCGATCCGTGTGTTGTGTCCAATTTGGACCAAATTATCGATTTTCGTACCTTCACCAATAATCGTATCCGCAAGCGCGCCCCTGTCGATGGTAACGTTTGCGCCAATTTCCACGTCGTCTTGGATGATTACGCGGCCAAGCTGGGGAATTTTGTAGTGACCCTCAGTAGTGCCGACAAATCCAAAGCCATCTTGTCCAATTCGAGCGCCCGCATGCACAATGCAGCGGTCGCCAACCAGTGCATGGCTTATTGAAGCGTGCGCGCCGATAGAGGTACCACGTCCAATGCGCACTCCACGTCCGATGACAGCACAACTACCAATGATGCAGCCCGATCCGATTTCAACGTTTTCACCAAGAAATGCACCAGGTGCTACGACTGTGTCAGCGCCCACTCGGACTGAATCAGCAATGAGCCGCAGCGGCTCCCGGCCTGCAGGCCAGAAGTAGCCGGCTTTGGGGTAAAGGGCTGTAGCAAGCTTGGCAAAGGCCAGCGCCGGCTGACGGCAAACCAAAGCCACACAGCCCGGCGGGGCGAACTTTGCAAGTGCTTCTGAAACAAAAACTGCCCCGGCGCGGCATGCTCTAAGCGCCGGCTGGAATTTCACTCCGTCACAATAGGACGCGTGATGACGATCAGCCCGGTCCAGCGGCGCGACATCTTGCACCTCAACCAAGCTGGTACCAGCCATCGCTAAGGCCCCAGTGAGGCTCTCGACCTGCGCCAGACTGAACGGACCACGATTATCGTAGAATCTAGAATCTGCCATAGCCCACAATAGACGCAGGACCGGGTTTGGCTAAACCCGGTCCTTCGCAGCAAAATTATCCGCTCAAAATTTAGCCGCCTGGCTTGGCCGGAACCGCACCAGGTTTGGCTGGTTTTGCAGCAACCGGTGTAACCGTAACCTTTGGTAGCGACTTGTTGAGGCGGTCAATCACCACATTCGTGATGTCCAATTCGGTCGCCCCCAACACCACGAGCCCGCGGTCGAGCAACAAGTTTGCCCGGCGCTCCGTCAACAATTTCTCGAGTATTGGAGCCAGCGCACGTTCGATTTGCGTGCGGGCATTCGCCAATCCACCCTGAATCGATGTTTGCCGATCCTGGACTTTTTTCTGCAGTGCCTGGCGCCGGGTTTCCAGCTCCTTCACTTTTGTTTGCCTTGCTTGTGGTGACAGAACATCAGCCTGAGCCTGCAGCGCCTGAATGTCGGCTTGGATTTTTTTGTTTTCCGGAGCGTAGTCAGTCTCCATTTTCTTCGCCAAAGCCTCAACCTGCTTATACATGTCGACGCCAACTGCGGACTTTCTCAAGACCGTACCGCGATCAAGAAAAAGAATTGTCGCGGCCGGGGCAGGCTTGTTCACAGCCGCCACCGGAGCGGCCGGCTTGGGCGGAACAGGCTGTGCCAAAGACGTGCCAAAAGCGAATACGGAAGCAGTCACCGCGAATGCGGCCATGGCCCAGCGGGCCTTCAATTTAGTCATGACAATAATCTCCTGGAGCGGATTAAAATTTCGTTCCTGCGCTGAAGCGGAAGGATTCCGTTTGGTCATAGTCTTCTTGGTTCAAGATCTGGGAGAAATCAAGGCGTACTGGACCAAAAGGAGAATTCCAGTAGACGCTGACGCCTGCAGATGCGCGAAGAGCCAAGTCGTCTGCGATACAAGTCACAATACCGCACACTGGCTTGTCCGCCACCATGCCGACAGTTCCAACATCGGTAAATACTGCCGTCTTGATGCCAAGTTCTTCAGGCAAGAAATTTGGGACCCGCAATTCAATGGTACCAATGCCGTAGACCTCACCACCCACTGAAGGAGGCGTGCCAGCGGACGCTATGTCCCGGGGACCGATACCTGACGTCTTAAATCCTCTGAAAGAACCGCCGCCTTTAAAAAACCGGTCATTGGTTGACAACGTTTCGTCGCCAAACGCCAGAATATAGCCGCCGCTCACGGCCACATTGAGGATCAGATCGTCGAGCCAAAGCCGTTTGAACCAATTCGCGTTGAGCTCGGTCCTGACATACTGTTTGTCACCACCAAGGCCAGCAGCGTCCACGCTCCAGGTCAAATCCACGCCATTCTTCGGTTCGATGGGGTCATCTTTTTCGTCATAGGCATATGTAAACCCTGCGGATGACAACAGGGTCACGCCCTGTTCGACATCCCCCGCTGGGCCGGTAATCCGCACGTCATCTTGCCGCAAGGTGTACCGCAGCCCCAACCGTCCAAATTCGGACAGCGGGAATCCGAGCCTGAGCCCCAACCCCCGAATATCGGCTTCGTAGTTCGACTCATCAAATACGGAATGCGTGTTATACAAATCAAACCCGGCAGACATGTTGCGATCAAGGAAATGCGGCTCGGTAAATCGCAGGTCAATTTGTTGCCGAATGCTCGACAACGAAACCTGCAATCGCAAAAACTGCCCACGACCCAACAAATTCTTTTCCGTCAAACTTACGGCGCCGACGACGCTGTCCGCCGAAGAAAATCCGGCGCTAACAGAGAACTCGCCAGTGGACTGTTCCTCAACTTCAACATTCAGCACAGTCCGGTCCGGCGCCGTTCCGGGCTCCTCCGTGACTTCCACTTTCTTGAAAAAGCCAAGACCACGAATGCGTGATCGCGAGCGATTGATCAGCACCCTGTTAAATGCATCGCCTTCAACCAACCGGATTTCCCGGCGAATTACTTTGTCCAGGGTACGGCTATTGCCAACGATATTGATACGCTCGATGTAAACCCGGGGGCCTTCCTCAACCTTGAACACAACATCAACGGTCTTATCTTCTTTGTTGCGGCGAACCCGCGGCCGGATATCCACGAAGGCGTACCCCTTCGTACCCGCCGCAAGCGTCAAAGCATCAACGCTCTTGTCGATAAGTTCTGCGTTGTACTGCTCACCGCCTTCAAAGCGGATCAGTTCTTGAAGTTCCGCAACTGGGATTTCTTTCAACTTCGTGTCGATCTCGACTTTGCCGAAATTGTATTTGTCGCCTTCTTCAATAGTGAACGTGATGTAAAACCCACTCCGGTCAGGAGCCAGCTCAGCCACGCCCGAGATTACGCGGAAGTCTGCGTAACCTTCCGAAAGATAGTGGCGGCGAATCTGTTCGCGGTCAAAGGTCAACCGGTCTGGATCGTAATTGTCGTTGGATTGCAGAAAATTCCACCAAACAGACTCACCGGTCGTAATTTTGTCTCTTAGCGTGCCATCGCTAAAAACTTTATTTCCGATAAAGATAATTCGGCTCACGCCTGTAGTCGGGCCTTCGTTGATTTCAAATACGAGATCGACCCGGTTCTGCCCCAATTGAACTGTCTTGGGTTCCACTTGAGCAGCGAACCGGCCAGACCTGCGATAGATTTCGAGCACACGCTGAACATCAGCTTGCACCTTCGCTCGAGAGAAAACCATTCGCGGCTTTAGCTGCACTTCTTCGTCAAGTGTCTTGTTCGAGACTTTGGAGTTTCCGTCGAAAGCAATCCGATTGATGATCGGGTTCTCAACAACCTTTACTGTGACAATTCCACTTGATTGCTGGATTTGGACATCTGCAAACAATCCTGTCGCAAACAGGGTCTTCAGGGATTGATCGACTTGGGCCTGCGAATACGGTTGGCCCTCACGAAGCACCATGTAGGACAAGACGGTCGACTCTTCGATCCGTTGATTGCCCTCTACATTAATGCGCTGAACCGACGGCCCATCCACATCTTGCGCAACTGCAGCCGTTGCCCAAAATATCGAGGCCACAAAGAGCGTCAACGCCGTTCCCAGTATTCTAATCATTCGTTCACGCCCCGAGGCAGAAATACCGATACTGAAAGTTCAATCAACAAACGTTCACCTAAGAATTGAAGCCCAGAACACCGAATAGTCCCAGCTTCGTCAAATCATTCCATGTCGCAAACAACAACAGGCTGACCACGAAAGCTAAGCCAATCCGAAACCCAAGCTCCTGGGCGCGCTCACCCAGAGGCCGCCCACGTACTGCTTCTATGCCATAGTACAGGATATGTCCCCCGTCGAGCATGGGTATTGGGAAAAGATTGAGCAAACCGATGCTTACGGACAACACTGCCGCCAGGTTGATGAGCGGCACTACACCAAATTGTATGGCAACTTTCCCGGAAACTGAGGCAATTCCTATTGGACCTGACAACTGCTGGTAGTCTCCGGTACCCGCGAAAAGCTGTCCTATAAAATAAAACGTCTTCACCACAATGAATTCGGTGACGCCTACGGCCTTCGAAACTGCGTCAAAGAGCCCGAATGTTACACGAACTTTAGGTTTCGGAGCGCCCGGCACCGTGAATTCCAACCCAACGGCCTCCAAAACGACTCGGTCTGGATCGCCCATGCTGCTGATCGGCGAAGGTTCGAGACTGAGCCTGATCTCGCGGCGCCCCCAGGGTTTCTGTTCGGTTTCCGCCGGACGGGACACCAAAACCTGGACTTTCTTCCCTTGGGCCGTTTCCAAAGCCTGGGAAAAATCATTCAACGACTCCAGATATTTTCCATCAACCTGAACAATGACGTCAGACGGGAGGATGCCGGCTCGCCCGGCTGCAGAACCTAAGACCACCCGCTTCACTTTTCCGGGAACAACGGAATGAATGCCTATTCCGGGGTCCATAATTTTGTCGCCGAAATTATCCGGTCTGGGAATCATTCTGGGCGTGACTTTCAGGTGGATATTGCGAGATCCACGCTGAACATGAAAATCCAATTCGCGTAAGTTCGAGACCGTAACGATGCGCAGTATTTCCGAAAATTCCTGGATCGGATCGCCGTCAATTTCAAGAATCAAATCTCCGGGCACTAGCCCTGCAGTGTCAGCAGGCAGCCCCGGCTTCACGCCCCCCACGCGAGGTGCATCGACCACATCCCCGTAAATCAGGAATAAGGTCGACAAGATAAAAATCGCGAGCACAAAATTGGCAACTGGCCCCGCAACCGCAATTATCGCCTTTTGATAGAGCGGCTTGTGATGGAACGACTTTGACCGCTCTTCCGCCGAAACCTTGTCTATTTTTTCATGATCTGGCGTGCTCGAAACACCTTCATCGCCCCAGAATTTGACATAGCCGCCAAGCGGCAACCAGCCAATTTTCCATTGGGTACCATGACGATCGGTGAACCCTGCTATGGAGCGCCCAAAGCCAATTGAAAAACTGTCGATCCGCACACCAAAGAAACGGCCCGCCGAAAAGTGTCCAAGTTCGTGAACGAACACAACAAGTGTGATCACAAAGAGGAATCCCAGACCGCCAAAGAAGAAGTTTACCACTTGGTCAAACATTTGCTTTCTCGCTCATTGGTGTTTCTGGATCAAAACAACTTAACTTGGCAATGCACTTTTGGCGTGCCGTCGCGCCACATTATCTATAGTCAGGACATGATCGATTGATTCCGGTGACTGAGTAGAGGCTTCGCATCCATTCATTGTTGCCTCCACGATACTGGCAATTGCGGCAAACCCGATCTGTCCCGCCAAAAAGGCTTCAACCGCAATCTCATTGGCGGCATTCAGAATTGTCGGAGCACTCCCTCCCATTTTCATGGCCGCCTGCGCCAATGCGAGACAAGGAAACCGCACCGTATCGGGCGCTTCGAAAGTAAGGTGTCCCAATTCGACAAGGTCAAGTGTCCGGGTTGGCGCGGACATCCGCTCCGGATACCCCAGTGCGAACGCGATTGGCGTGCGCATATCCGGGCTTCCCAACTGAGCCAAAACAGATCCGTCCACGTAGGAAACCAAACAATGTACCGCCTGCTGAGGGTGAACCACCACGCCCAACTGTTCAGGAGCCATGCCAAACAAATGATGAGCCTCAATTAGCTCCAAACCCTTGTTCATTAAGGTTGCCGAATCGACGGATATTTTGGCACCCATTGAATAATTGGGATGCTTGCAGGCCTGAGCTGGCGTGACCTGTTTCATCTGCTCCACGGTCCACGTCCGAAACGGCCCCCCAGATGCCGTCAAGGTTACTTGCTCGATCGCCCGCGATTGGCTTGCGTCGAAGACTTGGAAAACGCCATTGTGTTCGGAGTCCACGGGAATAAGCGTGGCCCCGGAGAGTTTGACCTTCGACATGAATAAGTGTCCGGCAGATACAAGACATTCCTTGTTGGCGATCGCAACCGTCACGCCTCGCGAAACGGCCGCCAACGTAGGCCGCAATCCTGCTGCCCCAATAATGCTTGCCATCACCCAGTCAGACGACCGGAGTGCGGCTTCCACCACTCCGGCTTCGCCAGCCCCCAACTCAATTCCGGTACCCGAGAGCTCGTGCTTGAGTTCGCCATACCGGGAGGATTGTCCGATTGCGACAAAATCTGGCCGCAGCCGGCGCGCCTGCGCTGCCAGCTCGCTCACGTTTGAGTTTGCCGTGAGTGCAACGACCTGGAACCGGTTTGGAGAAAGCTTGTTGTGGTGTTCAATGAGTTCAACGGTGTTGACGCCCACCGAACCCGTTGACCCCAAAATTGTCACGCGGCGTGGAGCTAA
Organism: Alphaproteobacteria bacterium; assembly: GCA_034440175.1. Classification (GTDB taxonomy): domain Bacteria; phylum Pseudomonadota; class Alphaproteobacteria; order Micropepsales; family Micropepsaceae; genus SZUA-430. The sequence continues at coordinate 6,572 of JAWXBO010000111.1, read as the reverse complement.
CGCCATCATCGCATCGCCCATATCACGGGAGAAAAACCCGTGCAGATTACAAAAAGCGCCAATCCCGATGTCGCGAAAATCATGCCGTCAAGCCGGTCCAACGCCCCCCCATGCCCTGGAATAAGGTCAGAGGCGTCTTTTACTCCAAACCGTCGCTTCAAAAACGACTCAGCAAGATCTCCACATTGCGTAAGCACTGCAAGGGCAGCGCTTGCTGCCATGAACGCCAACGAGACATACTGTCCGGCAAGCTGCGCCAGTATGAACCCGGCAAATATTCCCGCAACAAGGCCCGCAGCCGCACCGGCCCAGGTCTTGTTTGGCGAAATCAACGGCGCAAGCTTTGGTCCGCCAACGGCCGAGCCAGCCAGGAACGCAGCGCTATCTGTCGCCCAAACGACGCTCAGCAGCCACACGACGGTCTCAAATCCAAACGGCACCGTTGCTCGCAAACTGGCAAACGCCAGGCAGGGTGCCGCAACGAAAATTATGCCGGCAATAAGCCAAACGGAGCGCTCTTCTCTCCTTTGGGCAATAAGGCTGCCGATGAACGCCGCAAAAAGAATACTCGCAATCGCCAAATTGGGTTCGCCAGCTACCAGCAAGATCTGTGAACTGACGATGGCAAGCCCATGAAGTGCAAATCGCCATCCAAACCTTGCGTCGCGATGCACAATGCGCGTCCACTCGCGGGCCATCGCGAACCCGGCGGCGCCTGCCCACACTGCCAAAACCCAACCACCTGCGTAAACGGCAGCGAGAGCCGACGGGATCAGAATGATCGAGGTTATGATGCGCGGCCAAAGGCTGGACGCCGTAGCTCCACTCATCGAGTTCACGCGCCAGCCGCCGTTGAAATTCCGCCAAACCGGCGCTCTCGCGCTTGAAACTGCCGGATGGCATCCACCAATTGCGCCTCGCCAAAATCAGGCCAAAGCGTGTCTTGAAAAACAAACTCGGAATACGCCGTTTGCCATATCAGGAAATTGCTCAAGCGCTGCTCACCGCTGGTTCGAATGACGAGATCAGGGTCCGGCGTCCCGGCCGTCGCCAAATACGAGGAGAATACATTCCGGTCGATTCCGTCGGTCTGAAGCGTACCAGCTTTCACGCTCTCTGCGATACGGCGAACCGCCTCGATAATCTCGTCTTGGCCGCTATAATTGAAGGCAATGGTAAGCCTCAGGCTTGCGTTTCCCCGCGTGCGATTATGAGCCTCGTCAATGAGGTCGAGGATATCCCCCTCTAGCTGCGTTTTGGCTCCAATAATCCGGATCTCGACACCATTGGCATGAAGCTCGTCCAGGTCGCTGCGAATATAAAGTCGTAGCAATCCCATCAGATCATTGACTTCCGTCCGTGGCCGTTTCCAGTTTTCGGAAGAAAATCCAAATAGGGTCAAATACTTGATCCCATGCTTGGCCGCAGCGCGCACCGTGGTCCGAACGGCAGCGACGCCTGCTCTGTGCCCCATGGCTCGTGGGAGGTGGCGCGCCTTCGCCCATCGCCCATTCCCATCCATGATGATGGCAACATGGTTTGGAGGCGATTGACCCAACTGACCGTCTGCACCAGATGACATCCGACTATGACCCGCAAGCCTTGGCTAGACTTGCATGATCTCCTTCTCTTTGGCTGCTAAAGCGTCGTCAATTTCCTTGATATGAGCGTCGGTCGCCGACTGAACCTTGTCGTGAAGTTTCTTGTGTTCGTCTTCGCTGATTTGATGTTCTTTCTCGAGCTTCTTGAGGTGCTCCATCCCGTCCCTGCGAATATTGCGCACGGCCACCCGCGCCGTTTCGGAGTATTTCGCACCGATTTTCGAAAGTTCTCTGCGGCGCTCCTCGGTCAAAGGCGGGATTGGAATGCGCAGCAATTGACCATCCACTTGCGGATTCAACCCCAGGCCTGAGCTGCGAATAGCCTTGTCGACCGCAATGACAAGTCCCCGGTCCCAGACTTGAACGGTCAGCATGCGCGGCTCCGGCGCGTTGACGGTGCCAACTTGCGAAAGCGGCATGGAGCTCCCATAGGCATCGACATGCACAGGCTCAAGCAGCGTGACGCTTGCCCGCCCGGTACGCAAACCTGCGAACTCGTGCTTCAGGGTTTGCACGGCGCCCCTCATACGCTTTTGCAAATCCTCATTATCGAATGGCTTGGATTGCGCCATGAAAGTCCTCCACGCGAAGGCGAGGCCGTCGCAGTTAAGTTGCAATCACTGTGCTCAGGCCTTTGCCCTGGAGCACTTTCACGAAATTCATTTTTTCATGGATATTAAAAACGACAATCGAAATCTTGTTGTCCCGGGCCAACGACACCGCCGAGGCATCCATGACCTTCAAGTCGCGCGCCAGTACGTCCATATGGGTCAGGCGCTCGTAGCGTTCGGCCGACGGATTTTTTTTCGGATCGGCCGAATATACACCGTCAACTTGCGTGCCCTTCATCAAGGCATCGACGCCCATCTCCGAGGCGCGCAGGGCTGCCGCTGTGTCGGTCGTGAAGAACGGGTTGCCGGTTCCAGCGGCAAAAATCACCACCCTGCCCTTTTCCATATGACGCATCGCACGCCGCCGGATGTAAGGCTCGCAGACCGTCATCATCGGGATCGCAGATTGCACACGCGTGAATACACCGATTTTTTCAAGAGCATTCTGCATCGCCAGCGCGTTCATGATCGTGCCCAGCATGCCCATATAGTCCGCCGTCGCGCGCTCCATTCCCGACGCGGCAGCCTGCATGCCGCGGAAGATATTGCCGCCACCGATGACCGCGCACACCTGGGTGCCAATCGCTTTTGCTTCTTTGATTTCGCCGGCGATGCGATCCACCGTCGCCAGATCGATGCCGTAATTGCCCGACCCCATCAACGCCTCGCCGGAAATCTTCAGCAGCACCCGGCGGTAGATTGGCGTTGATGTCATCGACTGCGGCCCTTTTTGGTTTCCTCAGCTCTTCGCTGCGGCGGCGACTTCGGCGGCGAAGTCAGTTTCCTCTTTCTGAATGCCTTCGCCAAGAGCATAGCGGACAAAGCCTTCGACGGAAATTGGCGCGCCAATTTCCTTTTCCGAGGCCTTGACGAAGGCTTCGACCGTTTTCTCAGGATCCATGATGAATGCCTGCTGGAGCAAGACAACTTCCTCATAGAACTTCCGCAACCGCCCTTCGGCCATCTTGGCGATAATGTTCTCAGGCTTGCCCGATGCGCGGGCTTGATCGGCAAATATGGCTTTCTCACGCTCGATCGTCGCCGAATCAATCTGCTCCGCCTTCAAGGCCAGCGGGTTTGCCGACGCAATATGCATCGCAATTTTCCTGCCAAGTGCGGCAAGCAGCTCAACATTGCCAGACGACTTCAGCGACACCAGAACGCCCATCCTGCCCAGGTTGGGCGCCGCTTGATTGTGGACGTATGTGGCGACCACGCCCGGCGCAACGTCGAACGACGCCGTCCGGCGCAATGTCATGTTCTCGCCTATTGTAGCCACCAGATGCTTGAGCTGGCCGTCAACGTCGAGGCTGGTGCCGGGGAACGGCATTTTCGCCAACTTCGCCACATCGCCTCCGGCCCCCAAAGCCAGTGTCGCAACCGTAGCCACGAAACCTTGAAACTGCTCGTTGCGAGCAACAAAATCGGTTTCAGAGTTAACCTCGACGACAGCGCCCCGGCCTGCACGCGCGGCGACGCCGATGAGACCTTCGGCAGCGATGCGCCCGGCTTTCTTGGCTGCCTTCGACAAGCCTTTCTTGCGCAGCCAATCGACCGCCGCTTCCATGTCCCCATTATTTTCGCTGAGGGCAGACTTGCAGTCCATCATGCCGGCCCCCGTCTTTTCGCGCAGGTCTTTGACCATCGCGGCTGCAATGTCAGCCATGGAGTGCTCCTGAATGTTTGAGTTGACCGCGCGCTGTCAACGCGCGGGCCGCATTATTTAATGTGCCACCGGTTGCTCGGCCGGAAGTTCCTGGACCGGAACGTCGTCCGACGCCCCGGCATCAACCCCAGAACCACCTTGAAACGCCGACAATCCATCGATGACCGCGCGTGCAATCAAATCGCAATAAAGCGCAATGGCGCGCGACGCATCGTCATTGCCGGGAATAGGGAAAGACACGCCGTTCGGGTTGGAATTCGAGTCGACGATAGCAACGACGGGAATGCCAAGCTTGTTGGCCTCCTGAATGGCGATCGCTTCCTTGTTGGTGTCGATCACAAACAGCAGGTCGGGAACGCCGCCCATTTCCTTGATGCCGCCAAGCGCGCGCTCAAGCTTGTCCTTGTCGCGCTGCAAGTTCAAGGCTTCGCGTTTGGTCAAGCCCACGGCACCGGCATTCAGGATTTCGTCGATCGAACGCAAACGCTTGATCGAGTGCGAAATCGTCTGCCAGTTCGTCAGCGTGCCGCCCAGCCAGCGATGGTTCACATAATACTGGGCGCAGCGCTTGGCCGAGTCGGCGATCGGATCAGATGCCTGACGCTTGGTGCCAACAAACAGCACCCGCCCGCCCTGGGCCACCACATCGCGGATCGTCTTTAGCGCCTGATGCAACAACGGCACCGTCTGCGTCAGATCAATAATGTGAATCTTGTTGCGCGACCCATAAAGATATTGGGACATACGCGGGTTCCACCGGTGAGTTTGGTGGCCGAAATGAACGCCCGCTTCTAACAGCTGACGCATAGAATAATCAGGCAGTGCCATGTGGCCTGTGTCTCCTTAACCGGTTGAGCCTCCGCGGACTATCACCAAGCCCCCAAAAATGGGGACCCAGCACCGGAGGGCGGCCCGTCATATGACGGCCGGGCAGCCAAAGCCCGCGTGTGGAATGGTCGAAGCTTGTAGGGGGTTGCGCCCGGCCATGCAAGGGCGGCACCCTAGGGCCTGACCTCTCACATGCGCGACAAAAATGCCCAAAACCACGCCCAACCCTATCCGCCCCGAAATCCTTGGCCTTCTGCCGAACGGCATTGGTGAAGTTTCTTCCCTGGGCCTCGGCCGCCCGGACATCATCCCGCTCTGGTTCGGCGAGAGCGACGTCGTCACCCCGGCCTTCATCCGCGAAGCAGCCAAAAAAGCCCTCGACGATGGCAAGACTTTTTATACTTTCGTGCGAGGTGTACCGGATCTGCGCCAGGCCATCGCCACCTGGGCCTCGCGCCAGTCCGGCAAAACCATCGAAATTGACCGCGTCACAGTACCCGGCTCGGCGATGCTCGCCATCAACATCACCCTGCAGTGCCTGTGCACCCAAGGCGACAACATCATCATCGTCTCGCCGATGTGGCCCAACATTTTCCAGGCTGTCATCGGCCTGGGCTGCGAGCCGCGCTTTGTGCGCCTGGACGGCGGCATCAATGGCGAGCCCTGGTCGCTTGACCTGCAGCGCCTGTTCGCCAGCGCCGATGCCCGCACCAAAGCCATCTTCGTAGCCTCGCCCAGCAATCCCACCGGCTGGATCATGAGCAAACGCGAACAGCAGGCAATCCTTGATTTTGCTCGCAAAACCGGCATCGCGATCATTTCCGACGAAGTCTACACACCCCTGGTTTACGACACGCCCGCCCCCAGCTTCGCCGCCATCGCCGAACCCGAAGACAATGTCTTCATCATCAACAGTTTCTCCAAAGCCTGGGCCATGACCGGCTGGCGCGTCGGCTGGGTCCTGCACCCGCCAGGCATCGGCACCCAGATGGTCGAGCTTGCCGCCTACAACAATTCCGGGGCCACAGTATTCGCCCAGTACGGCGCATTGGAAGCCATCACCAAAGGCGATGCCTTCATCGCCACGATGGTGGAGCGCTGCCGCCAAGGCCGCGACATCGTCGAAAAATTCATCGCGGGCCAAAACCGCATGAGCTGGTCCAAACCCGAAGGCGCCTTTTACGGCTTCATCGCGGTCGAAGGCATGACCGATAGCATAGCCTTCGCCAAACGCCTGCTCGAGGACACCAAAGTCGGCGTCGCCCCCGGCATCGCCTTCGGTCCCCGCACCGACAAGGCCAACGACCGCTTCATCCGCCTGTGCTTTGCCCAATCGCCCGAGCGCGTGACCGAGGCCATGGAGCGCATCGCCAAGTCGATTTGATGAGAACCCTTTGAGACGGACCGCCCCGTCAGAAAACCGCAGAAAATCGAAAGATGGTCTGTGTATACTCAAATGCATGCATACGTGCATATAAGGTCTTTTTTGCCATTTTTTTCCCAGAGTTATGCCACTTTCCAAAACCGAGCTTATATGTATGTATGCACCGATCTCGCAAACTGACTGCAACAACCCTCCTTCCATTTCCTACCCGCTTTGCAGCCCAACTTTCGCCCCGTCCCGGCCAAACCTTATATGACCGTTCAATGGGTACCGAATAGACTGGAACATATATAGAACGACTTGCAAGGTCAACCCTTAAACCTCACACCAATAACCCGCCGCTCGAAGTTGGGCCAAATGCGCCGAGTAGTGCGATTGGGCCGGCCAACGTGCTAAGGCAACTCTCCCTTCGGCCACGAACCCTTCAGCGCGCACAGCTTCTTTCCGAACATGTTGGTGACGCCCCCCATCTGCGGCTTCTT
>JAWXBO010000110.1:0-2711 GCA_034440175.1 Alphaproteobacteria bacterium | reverse complement strand
TTGTCTTCTTCGTCGCTGTCATAACGGTCTTTTGCCCAAGGTAGACCAATATACAGATACTCAAAGGTCAGGTGCATATTGTCGCCGACCGGATAACCAACGCCTATGCCGCCAGCAAAACCGTACTCGGTATCGCTGTATGCTGCGCAGTCGACATCGGTGTCCGAACAATTGTCACTGGGTTGGAATTCCGATGCCGAGTAGTCTACATCGACGATCGCAACACCTGCGGTGGCAAACACAAGCGCATTTCCTGCGGCGAGGCCGGCGCGCCCACGGATCGTGGCATATGAATTCCACTCAGCGCTCCAATCGACGCCTGTCGTATTGCTATTCCAGCGAACCGACTCAGAATTTTCAAAGCCAGTACTCCAGTCAACGACTAGTCCATGGACAAAATTGCCGTTCTGCCAGTTGTGACCGGCTTGCAAACCGATTGATGCATCCCAATCCTGCAACGTAGGCGCATTACACGCCCACCAGCACCAATAGTCTTCCTGTTCGACTGTGAACAACCCGCCGCTGGCGACGGCGCCGGCGTAAGAGCCGGACCAGTTGTAGCCCCCGGGTGCCGGAGCGGCGGTTGCCATTCCGGGCAACGTCATTAAGATGGCGAGACTTGCCGCCATCAGGCTCTTTAGCAATCGCATGTGTATTCCCCTCAGTTGTCGTCAGGCGCGTCAAGTGATTCGCCGGTTGTGAGTGTAGGAGCGGTGACCACAACTGCAACGGGGGTGGTGCAGCGCGGTGACACGGTGAGGCTTTCGGGCGTGAGATTCAGGGTCACGGTGATTTGGTAACGATTTGTTTACATGTTGAACGCCGTTCAAATTGTGCGCCGGAAGGAAGAAGGGGGGGGCAGGCGAAGGCGCATTTGGAATTTCAGGTGGGGAGGTAGGTGCCACTTCCCCCCATCGTCTGCAGCAGCTACGCTGCGCAGCCACTTCCCCCGCAAGCGGGGGCAGACAGAAAATCTGGTATCTTCCCCCGCTTGCGGGGGCAAGTGGCTGCGCGCCGCCAGGCGCTGCAGACGATGGGGGGAAGTGCGTGGTATCAACCTGTAGGCCCAAGATGACCGATTTGACGACGAGCGAATTGCAGCGGTTGAGAGACTCCATCGACAATATCGATGCGGCTTTGATTCATCTTTTGGCGGAGCGGTTCAAGTTTACGCAGGCGGTGGGAGAGTTGAAGGCTTCGACCGGGATGCCGCCCGCCGACCCGGCGCGTGAGGCGCAGCAGATCGCGCGGCTCCGGGCGTTGGCGGAGAAGGCGCGCCTTGACCCCGCCTTTGCCGAGAAGTTTCTGAATTTCATCGTGACGGAAGTTATTCGTCATCACATGGCGCAGGCGGCGAAGAAGTAAGATGACAACGCCCATTATTCTGACGATTTCGTGCCCGGACCGCACGGGGCTGGTGGCCGGTGTTACGACGTATCTGGCGGAGCGCCAGTTTTTCATCGAGGAGACGCATCAGTTCGGCGATGCGCAGACCGGATGGTTTTTTATGCGCACCGTCTTCCGGCCGACGCGCGAACCCTGGCACCCCCAAGAGTTTGCGCATGGCTTTGGCCCGCTTGCCGAGAGGTTCCACTGTGTGTGGGATGCGAGGCGCGTCAACGAGCGGCCGCGGGCGATCGTGATGGTGTCGAAGTTCGATCATTGCCTGGTTGATCTGATCTATCGCGTGCGCACCGGCGGTTTGGCGATGGAGATTGCTGCGGTGGTGTCGAATCATGAGGTGCTGCGCGGGCTTGTCGAGCGTGAAGGCCTGGGCTTCGTTCATCTACCAGTGAGCCCCTCGAGCAAAGCGCGCGCCGAGGAGGCGTTGTTTGATTTGATGGAACGCGAGCGCGCCGAGCTTGTGGTGCTGGCGCGCTATATGCAAGTTTTGACTGTGGCGGCGAGCGAGCGTCTGGCCGGGCAATGCATCAATATTCATCACTCGTTTTTGCCGAGCTTCAAGGGGGCGCACCCTTACGCGCAGGCGCATGCGCGCGGGGTGAAGCTGATCGGGGCGACGGCACATTACGTGACCAACGATCTGGACGAGGGACCGATCATCGAGCAAATGGTTGAGCGCGTGGATCATGCGGCGACGGTAGGCGATATGGTGCGCCTGGGCCAGGACCTGGAAGCGCAGACACTGGCGCGGGCAGTGAAGGCGCACATCGAACGGCGCGTCTTCGTCAACGGGCGGCGGACGGTGGTGTTGCGGTGAGGGGTGCGAGAGCCCTCATCCGTCACGACGCAAGTGCGTCGTGCCACCTTCTCCCGCAAGCGGGCGAAGGGCTAAGAATAAGCGCAAGTGCGTCGTGACGGATGAGGGACTTTTGCCAATGAAATATCTTCACACGATGGTTCGCGTTGCTGATCTTGGGGCTTCGCTTGATTTTTATGTCAAGGCGCTTGGCCTTGCGGAAGTGCGCAGGGCGGAAAACCCTGGTGGGCGGTTTACGCTGGTGTTCCTTTCGGCGTCCGAGAGCCCTGAGGCCGAGATCGAGCTTACCTATAATTGGGACGAGCATGACTATGCGGGCGGGCGCAATTTCGGGCATCTGGCATTTGCGGTCGACGACATCTATGCGTCGTGCGCGCGGCTGATGACGTGCGGCGTGGTCATCAACCGGCCACCGCGCGACGGGCGGATGGCGTTCGTGCGATCGCCCGACAATATCTCGATCGAGCTGTTGCAGCGCGGGGCCGCGCTA
>JAWXBO010000109.1:0-12471 GCA_034440175.1 Alphaproteobacteria bacterium | reverse complement strand
CGTCGTCTCGCCGGGTGCTGGTTTCTGCGTCAGCGCAACCACCTGCGCCACAGTTTCCTGCGGCAATCGCTTGATACGTGACGGCCGCGTCTTGTCTCGCAACAGGCCGGCTATCCCCTCGCGCATGAACCGTTCCTGCCACCGCCGAACGCTGCTTTGTTTCGATATTGAATAGCGAACATTGGAAGGCTGTGACCGGAGAAAAGTCACCAACACAACCGGTGACCGCTGCTGACTACAATAGTTGTGGTCTACCATGGTTTGATTACTATGCTGACAAGCCAACGGTCGAGGGCTCGGATGTGCTCGCAAAGATGAAGGGGGTCGCAGCGAAAGCACACGAGGTCGACAGAAGCCTGGTGGCCGAATTGTCCGAGTCAATTCCTGTCACCCGGGTGATAAAGCTAACTCCGGAAATCCCGGGCCCAGTTACGTAAGGAGAATTTTGATCGTCCCGCCGTTGCTCCTCTGGAATTAGGGGGACATCTTACTTGATTGACTTGCCCTCCCGGTCATTGACTGGCTGGAATGATTTTGTGGGGTCGCGTGTGGCCAACACGCACAGCCACACCGGAGCCCACAGGTTCGCTTTCGATGTTTGCAGGGAAAGTGCCGGCAGGATGCCGGCGCTCCCAGGGGTCCCCTTCGCCCGGCGGGCTTCGATTAGAACGCCATGCGGGCGGCGGCGGACACTTCGTGGTTTTCCTGGCCGTCACGGCCCAGATCGTGTTGATAGCGGAAATAGAAGCTGGCGCCCGCGCCGACACGGCCTGATACACCTACGCCAACTGTCGCCCAATCCGTACCGAGGTCTGGGCCGGGTGAGGTAAACGTCACCGCAGGTGCGCCGGAGAAAGCGGCAGTGGCCGCCAACGGATCGTCCATGAATTCGTGGTTCCAGACAACTCTCAGGATTGGCACGAGCGAGTCATTGTTTGCATTCATATGGAGGGCTACCTCACCGCCAAGCTGGCTGCGCAACGAGTCGAGCGAGCGCGCGGATAGGGCTGCACCGAAGGCGCCTGCTCCAGTTTCAGTATACGCATCGATGTCCATGCTGATGTAGTACATGCCGCCGACGGCGCCAGCCTTTAGCCAGGTGTTTTTGATGAGGCCATGTCCGATCGTGGCGCCAAGCTGCACCTGATTGGCGTTTGTTTCGCCCAGCGCTGTATCGAACGTCAATGGCCCGACCAGCAGTGTGCGCTCGGTTTCAAAGTCGTGCCATGCGCCCGAGGCATAGACGTCGAGGTGAAACAGATTGCGATCTAGGTTTGCGTAGCCTGACAACGCGACGCCGTTGCTGGACGTGTCACCGCCAAAGCCGTAGTCTTGGGCAACATTGGACTGCAGATAGCTCAACGCGACGCCCGCGACTAAGCCCCTGCCATCGCTGTGGTCCAGGCCTGCCGTCAGTGCAGCTATATCCGCAATGTCGGTACCGATCATGCCTGCCTGTTCGGTTTCGGTTGCGGCAACGTCGCCTGCGAAAAAGACACCATAACCGTTGGCGAGGTAAATATCGGCAGGTGCCGTTGCCGACATCGCAATGGCGGCCGTTGCAGCGGATGCCAATGCTTCGGCAGATGGGGTCGACGATGCCAATTGCGAGCGCGCTAGGTCACGTTGGCTCAATGACGAGCCGTCTGGTGAGCCCAACAGGTCATGTGACCGGCGGCCAAATTGATTGCGCAGCAGGTCGCCCACCGACAAGCCGACCACCGATTGCGCGTTGGCCATGGTCGGGTTCAATGCTTCCAGCGCTGCCGGTATCTGTGAGGGGTCCAATCTCTGGAGGTTGGAAATCGCTGGCACCATATCTGGATCAGACTGCACTCCTGGGGCACCTATGGCCTGGCAGACCGGGGTCTCAACGGGGCCAGAAGCAAAGAAGCAGAAGTCAGCCAGCGTGACGCGAGCGAAGTTCGTCCCGTAAGTAACGATGGGAAACAATGATCCTGGCAGCAAGTCCTGGACGGTGCCGAATTGGCCTATCCGTGTCCCCGTCGTTGTCAGGAAGTTGTAGCTTTGGCCAGGTGTGGGCGGTGTTCCAAAAGGCAGGAACTGGACTGTACCATCCAGGCTGGCGTTGCCGGTTATTGCCAGCACGTCGCTCGCTGCATTTGAGAGTTCAATCTCGAGGATGCCGGCCGGACCCTGGATGTAGGGTCCCACAACATTCATTGTTCCGATGGAATTGCCGGGGGCAACTGTGCCGCCCAGCGCCAAAAATCCTCCGCCAAGGCCTGCTGTCAGCGTGCCAGTGCCCTGGGTTCTGCCGCCAAGTTGCCAGATGTTCAATGCAGATGCCAGGTTGCCGTTGACCGTCAGAGTTCCGGCCCAGAGCTCCGGTGAAATCAACGACGTCAGCGTGTTGCCGGCATCGATTGTCAATCCGGCAGCGGCGCCGTTGATGGTCAGCCGGTCAATCGTTGGCGAGAGGCCGGATAGAGTGACTGTGCCTGCGTTGCGAAGCGTGACGTCAAAGTATCGGCCATTGATTGTGTTGGTGCCGCCGATATTGTCGGGATAGGTCACGACTGGCGTGAGCGCGAAAGTCCCAACCGCCCGTGGGGCTGCTGGTGTGTTGGGCGGGTTTGGTACGTTGGCTTCGACTGACGCTCCACCTTCACCAGGTGGTGGCAGTTCGATTGCCGGCGTGGAGGTTATTTCTGTACCGCCAGACACGGCGTTTACAGGGGATCGCGATGAAATTATTCCAACGTCTGCAATATTCAGCACGTCAGCCATCGGTTCGATCAGCAACGCGCTGATTTCATCGGCGGGGGCGACGGAACCGTCGTTGAAATTGCCGACGTTTGTCGTTCCGCCTCCGGCGCCCACGTCAACTGCAGGAAGACCGTTTACGAGAACACCGCCGGACAAGATGACGAAATTGGGGTCGAGAAATTCATCCCAGGTAGCGCCACTGGTCCAGCTAAAGCTTCCCGCCTTGGCCACGTAATAACGTTCAGGGTTCATTGCAGCGATCCAGTTTGCATACAGAAACGCAGGCTGGTGGAAACTCGCTGTTCCGTAAGAACTGAAAGGTTGTCCGCCAAAGAATCTTAGCCCGCCAGACAATGGTCCAAGTGAAACCTGGGTGCCATTGATGTTGACGAACAACGAGCCGCCCGAGTCGCCTGGTGCGGTAATGCCCTCGCTCGGGCGTGTGGCGCCTGGAACGAAATCGAAATCAAATGCGTTGGCGCGCACGCCCGGTGAGGTGGTGACGCTATCGAAATCATTCCAATAAAGATCTTGTGGCAAGGGGCCGAAGCAGCCGGGTGCAAGACCAAAGGTCTGGACGCAGATGTCGTCAAAGGAGCCCATAGCGCCGGCGTTGTTTTGAGCAATGCGGCGAACGCGGGAAGATGTGGTGTCGCCCAGTGTACCCGTACCGGTCCGGCCGAAGCCTGCAACGATGGAATCCCGGGCCATATCGAGTTCAGACATAAGAAGTGGCGTTGATCCGATTCCGGTTACGGGGGAAGCCAAAGTCACGACGGCGATATCGGCTTGCAGAAAATCGATATTGCCAGGCGCGTATCTTACACTGACAGCGTCAATGTAACCATTGCTGGACACCCCATTGAGCATTGGCGTTCCGAACAGCCAATTGACGAGGGCGTTGTTTGCCAATGGAAGGACTCTGAAGCTCACGGCGTGACGATGCAGCCCGCCTACGCCGTATTGCGTGTCGGCACGCGTGCCACCGTCGTTGTAGCAGTGCGCGGCTGTGAGGAAGAACCGCGGGTTGATGAGTGCGCCTGAACATTGCCCGATAAATCCGGGCAGCCCATAAGACGTCAGATCGGTCACGCTGTAGCCGACATAGGGCATGGTGTTGTTGGCATCGGCGATTGCGCCGGCGGGGACGGCAACTGTTGTAGGCGTGCCGGAAGGTGTGCTTGGGATAGATGGGATTGTTACATTGACTGTCGCCGCCTGCTCGTTGCGCGGAACCACAGCCTGTGCGTTGTCAATGGCAGCGGCGTTCAAACCAATCGCTACAACACCCGCAAGCAGCGCTGCGCGATAATCGCGGCGCGTGAGACATGTAAGCATGTGGTTCCCCCAAACCAAACACTCGCTCGGTCCCTTCCCCAAGGGACTTCCATCCATTATTACTGGACGGGCCGAGCACTATGCAACTTTTGATATCTATTTCCTTGGGTAGCAAGCGTAGGCAATGGTATCGGTCGCACAACCAGTGATTGTGCGGTTGCCTGAGATGGATGTGGCTGGGGCCGGATCTGGTTTTGCAAATCGAGAGGTTGATATGAATCGTTGGTTGTTGGGACTTGTTGCTGTGGCAGGGTTGTTGACTGCGACGAACCCGGCGCGGCCGGACTTTAATGCCTGGGCGCAAAAACTATGTCGCAAAGAAACTGCAAGAAGAGGCTGTCAAGCGTGGACAGAACCCCGATGACGGCAGCAGCAAGCTTGGTGGTGCGATCGCTGGTTTGGTGATCGCGAATATGCCGATTGAGCGGCAGAACTATCTTGCGTTTTCGATTTATACGATCGAGTTTCCTGGCGAAAACGGCGAGAAGAGTTGCAGCATCATTGGAATCGCCGGGCAATTCTTACCATTGGGAGCTTGTTGAATCGATGGATCGATTGACGATTAAGGGCAACCGGTTCGTGGATGGGGCCGGGCGCTCGGTGATGTTGCGCGGGGTCAATCTGGGCGGCGATTGCAAGGTGCCGTTTCCGAATGGGGGCACGAATTATCCCAGCGATTTTTCTGATCATCGCACGGTGAGTTTTGTCGGGCGGCCGTTTCCGCTTTCCGAGGCCGACGAGCATTTCACCCGGTTGAAATCTTGGGGGATGAATTGCTTGCGCTTGCTCACGACCTGGGAGGCGGTCGAGCATGAAGAGCCGGAGAAGTACGACACGGCCTATCTCGACTACTTCGCCGAGATCGCGCGGCGCGCCGGCGATCACGGGCTCTATGTCTTCATCGACTTTCACCAGGACGTGTGGAGCCGCATGTCGGGCGGCGACGGGGCGCCGGGGTGGACGTTCGAGGCGGTGGGTTTGGACTTTACGAAGTTCCACGCGTCGGGTGCGGCGCATGTGATGCAGCACAAATACGACTATGCGCGCGGTGGGCGACAGGAAGACCGCTATCCGATGATGACGTGGGCGAACAATTATCGGATGCCCGCAAACGCTATCATGTGGACGCTGTTTTTTGCCGGCGATCTGTTTGTGCCGGGCTTCAAGATCGAAGGGCGTAGCGCTCAGGATTATCTGCAGGGGCATTATTTAGGTGCGATGCGCGAAATCGCCAAGCGCGTCAAGAGTATGCCTCATGTGCTCGGCTTTGACACGCTGAACGAGCCGGGGACGGGATGGATCGGGCAAGCGCTGTCTTATCGCCATGTCGAGCGCAGCGCCGAGAACCCCGATCCGGTGCGGCCGGGGCCGGCGTGGTCGGTGCTTGACGGATTGCTGGTGGCGCAAGGGCAGCCGCGCACGATTCCCGAACTTGCCTTCGATCCGGCGAAGATGAAAGTCGGCAATGTTGGCGAGAAAGAGGTCAATGCGGGCCGTGTCTCGATTTGGCGTGAAGGCGTTTCATGTCCGTTCGAGGCGGCGGGTGCTTATCGTGTCACGGGTAATGGGCACGAGGTGTTGCGCGAGGATTTCTTTGAGGTCGTGAAGGGTAAGATGATCGATGTGGATGCCGACGGCATGGCGCCGTTCTTTCAGCGCGTGGCGCGCGAGATCAGGGAGATCAACAGCGATTGGCTGATCTTTGCCGAGCTTGATCCGTTTCGCGCCGGCGAAGGGTTCCCGCCGGGCACGCCGGAACGTACCGTCAATGCCAGCCACTGGTACGATATCGTTACACTGGTGACGAAGGCGTTCATGTTTCCGACGAGTTTGAACCCTTTCACCATGAAGACTTTGAGCGGGGCGCCCGAGATCGAGGGGCACTATGCGAACCAGCTTGGGCGGATCAAAGAGGCGTCGAAATCGATTCCAGGCGGTGCGCCGACCTTGATTGGCGAGTTCGGGATTCCGTTCGATCTCGATGGCGCGGCGGCGTATCAAGCGTGGGCGAAAGGCGACTGTTCGGCGGCGCCGTGGGAGAAACACGTGACCGCGCTCGATCTGATGTACAACGCCATGGACCGGCATCTGCTGAATTGCACGCTGTGGAACTACACGGCATCGAACCGAAACGATGTGTCGTGCGGCGACGGCTGGAACCAGGAAGATCTCAGCGTGTTCTCGCGCGATCAGCTAGCGAACAACCAGGACATCAATTCCGGCGGGCGCGCGGTCGAAGGCTTCGTGCGGCCGTTCGTCCGCGAGTGTCAGGGCGTGCTGAAAGTGATGAGTTTCGACCGCGCAAGTGGCGAGTTCACATTCACGTTCGACGCTGATCCCATGATCGACGCGGCGACAGAGATATATCTGCCGACAGTGCAATATCCGGAGGCCTTCGCAATTTCGGCGCCCGGATTGCAGGTCGAACCGTCGGAAACATCGCCCTGCGTCTCATTGCGCGCGACGAAGAGCGGCGAGCACAAGGTGACGATAAGGCGAGCGAGTTAGCCCTGGGAGCGCCTGCATCCTGCCGGCGCTCCCAGGTTTACTTCTCCAGCTTCAGCGCGTGGCCGTTCATGCAATAGCGCAGGCCTGTTGGTTTGGGGCCGTCGGGGAAGACGTGGCCGAGGTGGGCGTCGCAGCGGGCGCAGAGGACTTCGGTGCGGCGCGCGAATAGCGTGTTGTCGGCTTTTTCGGCGACGTTCTGCTTTGCGATGGGGGCGAAAAAGCTTGGCCAACCTGTCCCTGAGTCAAATTTTGTGGTCGAGGCGAAGAGCGGCAGGTTGCAACATTTGCAGGTGTAGGTGCCCTGATCCTTGGCGTCGTGATAGGGGCCGGTGAAGGCGCGCTCGGTGCCGTGCTTGCGGGTGACGTGGAATTCTTCCGGTGAAAGCTGGGCGCGCCATTCGGCTTCGGTTTTTGCAATCTTTTCCATGGCGCTCACGGATAGACCAGGCTGATCGTTTCGGCGACGCAGGCGGGGCGGTCCTGACCTTCGATTTCGATGGTGATTTCGTTCGTCATTTGCATGCCGGGGCCCTTGGGTTCGGCGGCGATGAGTTTCGAGCGGGCGCGCACGCGGGCGCCGACGGGCACCATGTTGGTGAAGCGCACCTTGTTCGAGCCGTAGTTGATGCCGCGGCTGACACCTTCGACGGACGATATCTTTGAGGCCAGCATCGGGATCAACGACAGTGTCAGATAGCCGTGCGCGATCGTGCCTTTGGTCGGCAGTTCGCGTTTGGCGCGTTCGACGTCGATGTGGATCCATTGATGGTCACCGGTGGCGTCGGCGAACTTGTTGACCCGTTCCTGGTCGATTTGCACCCACTCCGACACGCCCATTTCCTCGCCCACGTGTTTTGCGATCTCTGCGTATTTGATTACTTTCATGCTGGCGCTCCTTGTTGTGTTTCGATAATGTCGCGCACGCGCCCGTGAATGTCGTCGAGATAAAGGTCGCTGACGCCGGCGTTGGTCAGGGCCACGACGGTGCGGAAGAGGTAGTCGCGGTTGGTGCCGAGATGGCCTTCGGCCTTGGCGATGCGGACGGCCTTTTCGCCGGCGCTCAAACCCGGCATATAGCGCGGGTGGGCGGTGTTCATTACGAAGGTGACGCCGCGGACGTGTTGCGCTCCCAGGTGGATGTCGACCCAAGTTGGAATGTAGGCACCCGACAGCATCTCGCGCATCCAGAGGATTTTGCTTTCGCTCTCGACGTGTTCGGGTGCGATGCGGTGGGCGATGCCGGCGCAGGCGCCGCCAGGCACCAGGCACAGCATCAAGCCTGGATTGTCGGGCATCGCGCGGCCGAACATCAGGCGCATGCAGAAGCTGCGGCTAAAACCTTCGACGCGGGCGGGCAGACTTTCGGCGACATGGATCGCCGGGTTCCACATCAGCGAGCCATAACCGAAGACCCAGAGGGCGGCGCCGTGCACATGTTGCGCCATCACTTCGGCGCGCGAATTTTCGCGGTCCTCCTCGGAGAGGAATTGCGCGTCGCCGAATTGTTTGGCGAGTTGCGCATAGGCGGCGATGCGCTCGGGCGTGAAATCCTGGCGTGCGAGCATGCCGTCCGGGCCCGAAGGCTGGAGCGGCGGCGGCACTCGGTCAGACGATTTTTGAGTCACGGTTGCCCCAATAACGGTCGCGGACCAGACGCTTGTACAGCTTGCCGGTCGGGTGACGCGGCAACTCGCGGTCGAAATCGACGCTGCGCGGGCATTTGATCTGGGACAGGTGCTCGCGGCAATAGGCGATGAGCTCGGCCGCGAGTGCCGGTGTCGCGTCGGCCCAGTTCATGGGTTGGATTACGGCTTTGACTTCCTCACCGAAATCCTCGTTCGGCACGCCGAAGACGGCCACGTCGGCTACTTTCGGGTGGTTGATCAGGACGTTCTCGGCTTCCTGGGGATAGATGTTGACGCCGCCGGAAATGATCATGAAGGCCTTGCGGTCAGTCAAATAGAGGTAGCCGTCCCTGTCGATGTAGCCGACGTCGCCGAGCGTCGACCAACCTTTGTCGTTGCGCGCGTCGGCGGTTTTCTTCGGGTCGTTGTGATAATGAAATTCTGGTCCATTGGCGAAAAAGATCGTGCCGGGTTCGCCGGTGGGGGCGTCGGTGCCGTCTTCGCCGACGATATGCAGTTCGCCGAGCAGCGACTTTCCGACCGAGCCCGGATGGGCGAGCCATTCTTGCGAGGTGATAGCGCAGAAGCCATTGCCTTCGGTGCCGGCGTAATATTCGAAGATGACCGGGCCCCACCATTCGATCATTTGACGTTTGATCGGGATGGGGCAGGGGGCTGCGGCGTGGATAGCGACTTTCATCGAGCTGACGTTGTGTTTGATGCGCGCTTGTTCGGGCAGTTTGAGCATACGGACGAACATGGTGGGCACCCATTGGCTGTGGGTCGCTTTGTGCTTTTCAATTTGGCGCAGTGCTTCCTCGGGATCGAAGTGTTCCATGACGATGCAAGTGCCGCCCAAGCGTTGGACGGTCATGTTGTAGCGCAACGGCGCCGCGTGATAGAGTGGTGCTGGTGAAAGATAGGTTGTGTTTTCGTCGAAGCTGTAGAGCATTTTGGCGAGTAGCAGCAACGGATTGACATCGGTCAGGGCGCCACCGCTGAGTGTGCCTTTCACACCCTTTGGTCTGCCTGTGGTGCCGGACGAATAGAGCATGTCGGAGCCTGGGGTTTCATCCGCGACCGGTATTGCAGGCATTGCGCGGACGGCATCTTCTGCATTTTCATAGCCTGGGACTACGCCGCCAAGCATGAATTTGTGTACGCCGGGGAGACGGTCAACCAGTTCGGCGGGGACGCTGCCCATGGCCTTCGAGGTAATGAAGACTTTCGCGCCGCAATCCTTGACGATGTACTCGACCTCACCGGCGGTCAGGCGCGAGGAGATGCAGGTGTAATAGAGGCCCGAACGCTGCGCTGCCCAACAGATCGGCAGGTAGTGGATGTTGTTCTCCATGAAAATGGCGATGCCATCGCCTGTCTTGAGCCCCAATTTCCGGAACAGTTGGGCGCCGCGGTTCGAGCGTTCGTCGAGTTCACGATAGGTCACAGTTTCGCCAGTGCCGGCCATGATGAAGGCGGGCTTTTCGGGCTGGGTTTTGGCGTGGACTGAGGGGTGCATGAGAACTCAAAGTGTGAATGAGGTTAGGCTGAGGATGACATAAGCCCGAATGTTTCGCTATGGTGAGCGGATCTTGACATTATCAGGGACCATCCTTCCATGACATATTCGGAAATCAAATACGAAGTTGCCGGCAAAATCGCAACAATCACCTTGCACCGTCCAGAGAAGCTCAACGCGTTTACGGGCGTGATGATGGCCGAAATGATTGATGCATTTGACAAGGCGGATGCCGATGACGCAGTCCGGGTTGTCATTGTCACCGGCTCGGGGCGCGGGTTTTGCGCGGGCGCAGATTTGTCGGCTGGCGCAAAGACTTTCGACTATGACGCGCGGAGCGACCGGCCGGAAAAAGCGGGAGCTGGGCGTGGCCCCAATATCGACTGGAGCGCCGAAAGTGTTCGCGATGGCGGCGGCCGGCTGACATTGCGGATCTTTGAGAGCAAAAAGCCGGTGATTGGTGCCATCAATGGCGCGGCGGTGGGCATCGGTGTGACGATGCAGCTGCCGATGGATATTCGCGTTGCCAGCGATACGGCCCGCTTTGGTTTTGTGTTTGCGCGGCGTGGGATTGTGCCAGAAGCCTGTTCCAGCTGGTTTTTGCCGCGCTTGGTGGGCATTTCCAAAGCCATGGAGTGGTGTGCAACGGGGCGCGTGTTCGATGCGCAGGAAGCTCTGGCCGGCGGGTTGGTGTCGCGAGTTGTCAAGCCTGAAGACCTTTTGAAGGTGGCGCATGAGCTGGCGCGCGAGATTGCCGACAACACGTCGGCGGTGTCGGTGGCGTTGACGCGGCAGATGATGTGGCGGATGCTGGGTGCCGACCATCCTATGGAAGCGCACAAGATCGACAGCCGCAGCATTTACGCACGCGGTCAGCAGGCGGATGCCAAGGAAGGTGTGATGTCCTTCCTGGAGAAACGAGCTGCAAATTTTCCAGACAAAGTAACAAAAGACATGCCGGTGTTTTATCCCTGGTGGAATGAGCGGAAATATTCTTGAGCAGCATCTGATGGCACGAACCGAAACTGTCACCGTCATATTCACCGACATCGTTGGTTCAACCGAGCTCTCAAGCCGGTTGGGACACGATGCCTACGAGCGGCTGCGGCAGCATCATTTTGGGGCGTGCCGGACGGCGATTGCCGAACATGGCGGCAGCGAGGTCAAGAGTCTTGGCGACGGTTTGATGCTGTGTTTCCCCAGTGTTGCCGATGCTGTCGCCTGCGCCGTTGCCATGCAGCAGGCGTCGTGTCTTTCCGGTGAAGGGGCCGAGCATCTCCTCCAGATTCGCGTGGGGGTATCGTCGGGCGAAGCCACGCGCGAGGGACAGGATCTCTATGGGCCGCCGGTGGTCGAGGCTTCGCGTTTGTGTGCGGCGGCAGCCTCGGGGCAGATCCTGGTCTCGGACGTTGTGCGCCTGCTTGCGCGTGGCAAGGGTCAGATATTCACGCCGCTTGGAGAACTGAACCTCAAGGGCATCGCCGACCCGGTGGTTGCGTGTGAGGTGAAGTGGGAGCCCCCGCGCGATACCAGGCACGTGATGGCGCTGCCGCCGCGGCTGGCAGCTTTGCCGCCACAAGGATTGTTTGGACGCGGCATTCAGCAGGAACTCCTCGCCAAGGCGTGGGCCGCAGCGCAAACGGGAGAGCGGCGCGTTATCCTGCTCGCAGGCGAACCGGGCATTGGAAAGACGCGGCTCGCGGGCGAGATGGCGCGAAAGGCGCATGGTGAGGGCGCTACCGTCCTGTTTGGACTGTGCGATGAAGACGTGTCGTTGCCCTATCGACCGTTCGTTGAGGCCATCCGCCACTATGTATTTTACGCGCCCGATCATGTTCTGGCGGCGCATGTCAGGGTGCATCAGGCTGAGTTGACGCGGTTGATACCCGAGTTGCGCAATCGTATCGCGGGCTTGCCGGCGCCGCAGATGGCGGAAGCGGAGACAAAGCGGTTCCTGTTGTTTGAAGCGGTGCTGGGGTTGTTGTCGGCGGCGGCCCAGGATGCGCCTGTGGTTCTGGTGCTTGACGATCTGCAATGGGCAGGTGCGGCCGATTTGCTGTTGCTCAAGCATATCGTCAGCAATCCTTTGCCGATGCGCCTGTTGATTATCGGGACATTCAGGGACACGGATTTGTCCAAGGATCATCCGCTGACGCCGTTGCTGGCCGACTGGCGGCGCCAGCCCGGCGTGGAGAGACTGGCGCTGGGCGGGATCGACGAGGCAGCGGTTCAGGCGCTGATCGCCGCGAGTGCCGGGCACGAGCTGCACGAGCCGGGCCGGGCGCTGGCTCATGCGCTGCACAGGGATACGGAAGGCAGCCCGTTCTTTATTACCGAGATTCTCCGCAACTTTATCGAAGCAGGGACACTGTTCCGGGAGGAAGAGCGCTGGACCTATAAGGGCGACGTCGCCGGGCTTGGGATTCCTGACGGCATCAAGGATGTTATCGGCCGGCGTTTGGGCCGCCTGTCCGATGCCAGCAACAGGGTTTTGACCCCCGCAGCAGTGATCGGCCGTCAGTTTGATCTGGCCCTTCTGTCAAAAGTTTCCGATCAGGCGGATGGAAAGCTTTTTCCGGAAGACATCATTCTGGACTGCCTTGATGAAGCGGCGTCTGCTGCGGTGGTCAACGAGATTCCCGGCGAGTGGGAGCGTTTCGGTTTCAGTCATGCCCTGATCAGATCGACATTGTATGAGGGTCTGAATTCCGTCCGGCGGCGGCGGCTGCATCGCAGGGTGGGCGAGGCTCT
>JAWXBO010000108.1:0-41179 GCA_034440175.1 Alphaproteobacteria bacterium | reverse complement strand
TAGCCGATTAAGCTGCAAATTCTGCGGGTGTTACGAGTCGAAAAGGACGACTTGGAGTTATCACAGCCTCAGGCACCAAGTGGATTTCGGTTGCCGTCCAGCCTTTTTGCGTCGCGCCCGCACGCACGCGCACGCGCTGGCCTGGCTTTAGCTCGCGAAGGCCAAACCGCCGCATCAGATCCATGTGCACGAAGATGTCGCCCGCAACTTCGTGCGAAGTAAGGAAACCATAACCCTTTGGCCGTGCGAAGAACTTGCATACGGCTTCAAAAACAGGGCCTGTCGGTTCCTGTACCAGGATATCCCGAGGCCGCTGCTCGCGCTTTGACCCGGCGTCACCGTTGACAGCGACACCATTCCCAGAGGTGGCATTGTCGACACGCACAATTTTTTTTGCCTGGTAGACCGTCTTAAGCTGCCTGACCTTTTGGATAGCATCGCATTCAACAGTGGCGCCCTCCAAAACCGGCGTATCGCCGTAAGCCTCAATAACGCTGCGATGCAATAGAACGTCCCCAACAACGACGTTCCCAACAACGTCGTACGAAGTTATAAATCCATACCCTTTATCTTGGTTGAACCATTTGACAGTGCCCGTAACACGGATGCCCCCACTCTCCGGCGACGGTGCGATTGATACTGGTGTTTCCACTTGACCGCTCCTACTTTGTACTCGTTCGCCTTTCACGGAGCAGAGCCTTGCGGGTGCCTCGTGTTAATTATATTTGTTGCACATAACTGTCATGTTAGGCAAGACACTCGCGAATCATTTTTGCTTTTTTCTTTTTCCCCACCAAATAAAAGGCGCAGATCGCGGATGACGGGTTGGCGTGTTCAATCCTGGAATGTGCGGCGCGAAGTGCGCGGGCAAGCGAGCAGTTCAACGTCATGGACATGACCGGCGAGTACAAGATTGCGGCGCCGCGCGAGCGCGTCTGGGCTGCCCTCAATGATGCCGGAATTCTCCGCCAAGCCATTCCTGGTTGTGAGGAACTCAACAAAATATCCGAAACCGAGATGGAAGCCGTGGCAAAGGCTAAAATCGGGCCGGTGAGTGCACGCTTCAAAGGCAAAGTAACACTATCCGAGCTCAACCCGCCTCATGGCTACACGTTATCGGGTGAGGGATCGGGCGGCGCTGCGGGTTTTGCCAAAGGCCACGCCCAGGTTGTGCTGGAGGTCGATGGAGAAGGCACGCTACTGCGCTACACCGTCAAAGCGACAATCGGTGGCAAACTCGCGCAATTGGGCCAAAGGCTTGTAGATGGCGCGGCAAAAAAAATGGCCGATGAGTTCTTCGAGAATTTCGCAGCGCTTGCCAGTGGACAGACCACAGCCGGCCCCGCTGCTTCATCGCGACAGGCTTCCATGCCTCAACCGGCAAATGACAACACGATCAACCGGTTGTTCGATCCGCCAGCGTGGCTTCCCGCTGCCATCATAGCAGGTGCTGTTGTGTTTCTCCTGTTCGCATTGTTGCAATGAGCGGTGGCGCCGGTTGACGCCTGACGCGCGGCGTGAAAATCTGCGGCCAACTGAGCGCTCTGATCACACCGCCGTCTGCGCTCGCTTCTCATTTTCAATTCTCAAGGAGAACCGCATGCTTGGCGTCGCCATGACCGTCAACGGTAAAGCCGTAAGCGGCGAAGTCGAAACCCGCACACTGCTGGTGCATTTCCTGCGCGAAAACCTGCGCCTGACCGGCACCCATGTCGGTTGCGACACAAGTCAATGTGGCGCCTGCGTTGTTCACGTCAATGGCCGGGCAGTAAAGTCCTGCACCATGCTGGCTGTCCAGGCTGAAGGCGCGCACGTCACCACCATCGAAGGTCTGGCGAAGGATGGAAAGCTGCACCCGGTACAAGCTGCTTTCAAGGAACATCACGGTCTGCAATGCGGGTTTTGTACGCCCGGCATGATCATGACTGCGGTCGATATGATCCGGCGCATTCCAAATCTGGACGACAAGACCATCCGCGCCGAGCTTGAAGGCAATCTGTGCCGCTGCACCGGATATCAAAATATCGTCAAGGCAATCGATGCCGCCGCAAAAGAGATGAAGGGAGCCGCTACATGACGGCCTCAATCATCGGTTCCCCCGTCAGGCGCAAGGAAGACCACCGCTTTATCACCGGCCAGGGCCGCTACACCGACGACATCAATCGCCCGGGTCAGGCTTACGCCTATTTTCTGCGATCACCCCATGCGCACGCCAAGATCAAGAGCATCGACGTAGAGGCCGCACGCGCTACCAAAGGCGTTGCCGGCGTATTCACCGGAGCCGACTTGGCCGCCGACAAGCTCGGCGGGCTGATATGTGGCTGGATGGTGCACTCGAAAGATGGCTCGCCGATGAAAGCCGGGCCACATCCGGCGTTGGCCATCGACAAAGTGCGCTACGTTGGTGATCACGTTGCCATCGTTATTGCCGACACCTACGCAATTGCACGCGACGCGGCGGAAAAAATCGATGTTGGCTGTGAGGAACTGCCGGCAAACGCCGACCCTGCAAAGGCGCAGACAGCTGGCGCCGCCCAAATTCACGCTGAGGCCCCTGGAAACACAATTTATCAATGGGAGCTGGGCAACAAGCCCGAGACTGAGGCCGCCTTCAAAAAAGCGGCACATGTCATCAAGCTGAATCTGATCAACAACCGGTTGATCCCCAATGCCATGGAGCCGCGCGCCGCTGTCGGCGAATACGACGACGGCACCGGCGGCTACACGTTATATACCACCAGCCAGAACCCGCACGTCGCAAGGCTGATCATGTCGGCCTTCATTGGCCTGGCGCCCGAACACAAATTGCGGGTGGTGGCGCCTGATGTCGGCGGCGGGTTTGGTTCCAAGATATTTGTATACGCCGAAGAAGTCGTGTGCACCTGGGCATCCAAAAAAGTGCGCCGCCCGGTGAAGTGGACGGCAGAACGCAGTGAGTCATTTTTGTCGGATGCGCACGGTCGTGACCATGTCACCAGCGCCGAACTCGCCCTTGACGCCAACGCCCGCATCCTTGGGTTTCGTGTCAAGACTATTGCCAATCTCGGCGCTTATATGTCGACCTTTTCGTCGTCAGTACCGACCTATCTTTACGGCACGCTTCTGTCGGGCCAGTACGACATTCCAGCGATCCACGTCCAAGTCGATGCTGTCTACACCAACACCGCCCCCGTGGATGCCTATCGCGGCGCTGGCCGTCCCGAAGCTACCTATGTTGTCGAGCGCATTATCGAGGAGGCGGCCCGCCAGTTGAAACTGGACTCAGCCGAATTCCGTCGCAAGAACTTCATCCGCAAGTTCCCCCATCAAACGCCGGTGATCATGAACTATGACATCGGCGATTATGACGCGTCGCTGGATGCGGCGCTGAAGATCGCCGATTACAAAAACTTTCCGGCGCGCAGAGCCGAAGCAAAAACTCGCGGCAAGCTTCGTGGCATTGGCTTTTCAACTTATATCGAGGCCTGTGGTCTGGCGCCGTCTGCCGCGGTGGGCTCGCTTGGCGCCGGTGTCGGCCTTTGGGAATCCGCAGAAGTGCGGGTCACGCCGACGGGAGGCGTTGAAGTTTTCACCGGCGCTCATAGCCACGGTCAAGGGCATGAAACCACCTTCGCCCAGGTCGTTGCAGGCCGTCTTGGCATACCGATCGAGAACGTCGAGATCATTCACGGTGACACCTCGTCGGTCCAGTTCGGCATGGGAACCTATGGCTCGCGCGCCGCCGTCGGATTGACAGCTATCTCGCGCGCTCTCGACAAGATCGAGGAAAAGGCAAAGCGCATCGCAGCCCACGTGCTGGAAGCGGCGCGTGCTGACATCGTCTTTGAAAATGGCGAGTTCAAGGTCGCCGGTACTGATCGCAAGCTGGCGTTTCACGAAGTCGCCCTCAACGCCTACGTCGCGCACAAGTTCCCGACATCGGAAATCGAACCGGGGCTGAAGGAGGGTGCATTTCATGACCCGACGAACTTCACCTTTCCGTCGGGCTGCCACATCTGCGAAGTCGAAATCGATCCCGAAACCGGCATCACAACTATCATCAAGTTCACCGCCGTCGACGATTTCGGCAATGTGATCAACCCGATGATTGTCGAAGGCCAGGTCCACGGAGGCATTGCCCAAGGTATTGGTCAGGCGTTGCTTGAGCATGGGGTCTATGACCCCGAGTCCGGACAGCTACTGTCGGGCTCGTACATGGACTACACCATGCCGCGTGCCGATGACTTGCCCAGCTATAGTCTTGGACTGACGAACACGCCCTGCCCTTCCAATCCGCTGGGCATGAAAGGTTGCGGCGAAGCCGGTGCCATCGCCTCGCCCGCGGCCGTCATGAACGCCGTTACCGACGCACTTGGTGTGAAAGAATTCAACATGCCGGCAACACCCGCGCGCGTGTGGCAAGCTATTCAACACTCGCGCGCTGCAGCCGAGTAAGGACAAACGATCATGTATCAATTCCAATACTTCCGCCCCAAGTCACTCGACGAAGCCCGCAAGCTTTTCGAAAACAACGGCGATGCCAAATTTCTTGCTGGTGGACAAACCTTGATCCCGGCATTGAAACTGCGCCTCGCTCAACCGACGGCGTTGATCGACCTTGGCGCGATTGCAGGATTGAGCGGCATCAAGGCTGCTGCCGGCACGGTGACAGTCGGCGCTCGCGCCACGCATTTCGAGGTGGCGAATTCCGCCGATATAAAAAAGGCCATTCCCGCGCTGGCGTATTTGGCCGAGCACGTCGGCGACCCGGCCGTGCGCCACTTGGGCACGATTGGCGGCTCGGTCGCGAACAATGATCCGGCTGCGGATTATCCGGCAGCAGTGCTGGGCCTGGGTGCCACGGTCAAAACCACATCGCGCACCATCAACGCCGACGACTTCTTTTCGGGCATGTTCGAAACCGCCCTCGAGGAAGGCGAAATTTTGACAGATATCACCTTCCCCATTCCGGAAAAAGCCGCCTACATGAAGTTCGCGAACCCCGCCTCGCGTTTTGCCATGGTTGGCGTGTTCGTCGCGAAAACCAAAGCTGGCGTTCGGGTTGCCGTAACAGGTGCCGCATCATGCGTCTTCCGTGAAAGCGCCATGGAAGCAGCGCTCACCAAGTCCTTTACCCCGGACGCCGTCGCCAACATCAAGGTGTCACCGTCGAACCTCAACAGCGACATCCATGGCAGCGCCGAGTACCGTGCGCATCTGGTGACGGTTATGGCCAAGCGGGCGGTGGCGGCGGCACTGGCATAAAAAAAGCCAGTCAGGGTGGGCACCCTGACTGGCCTCGATTGCGTGCGCGATCAGACGTTTAGCCGGCGACGAGTTCGTACTTCGCAACGACCTTGCCGTCCTTGTCTTTTAGTTCCCACTTGTCACCAACCTTGTGCGGATCAATCTTGGTGCAGAACGGCTTGTAGTCTGCTGCCGGGGCTGGCGTCACTTGCGTGAAGCAGGCTTCCGGTTCAACTTTCCACGCCCACGTGCCGCTAGCGGCAGTGCCGTCGGGCATGACCGACGAATAGGTGTGATCGGCCTTGACCTTGGACTTCGTGACCTTGCCATCCGGAGCCGTGGTGATGACCGTGTTTCCGTAGTAACCAGCCAGATTGTCGGCGTAAGCAACCGCTGAAGTCAGTGCGAACGCTGCCGCAACCATCAGAATGCGTTTCATGTTGTAATCCTTTATGCTGTGTTGAATTGCTACCGCATTTTGAGGCGCGGACGGCGGGAGTGAGCATAATTCCAAAGGCGGCGCCAGAGTTTCTGCACACGCTCAGCGACCGATCCACGGTTTGTTCGCTGCTTTCAATTACAGCGCGAATTCAAACGCCCGTCACACGCCCTTCACGCGCGCAAGTTGCGCTTCTCTGATCGTTATGTATGCAGCGGCGGAGAAAATGATCATGCCGCCAACCAGCGTCAACACCTCAGGTTGCTCGGAAAAGAAGATCCAGCCATAGCTCACCGACCAGATCAATTTGGTTGATTCCAGCGGCAGGATTGCCGACATTTCTGCCCGGCGGAATGCTTCGCCGTAGAGCCAGGTTCCCGCCGTGGCGACGATTGCAACGACAAGCATGCCCGCCAGCGACTTCAGGTCAGGCCAAACCCAGACCGGCAACGACGCCAGCAGTGTCAGCGGGGTAAAGACCGCCGCCATGTAAACGCCCTGCACAAACGAACTCTCTGTTTTGGCAAGTTCGCGGATCATCAATTGGCACGCTGCCCACAGTGCTACTGAAACCAGGATAAGCAGTTGTCCGGTAGAAATGGATTCAAATCCAGGCCGCACCACGATCAACACGCCGCACACGCCGGCGCCCAGTGCGAACAGCCGGCGGGCGTGCACGGCTTCGCCCAGAAACAGTATGGCAATCACCGTCGACAGGATCGGTGCGGCAAATTCAAGCGATGTTGCCTCGGCCATCGGCACCATCGTCAGCCCGATAAAAAAGAGCACCATCGATATGGCGTGCACCGTGCCGCGCACCACATGCAGCCTGACGCGCGACGTTTTGACAGCCGCAAAGCCGAACCAGAAAATCAGCGGCGCCTGCAGCGCCAGTCCGAATACGGAGCGGAAGAAGGCAACCTCGACCACGGGCACGTCCAGCGCCAGAGTGCGGATCAGCACCTGCATCGTGGAAAAACAGGCTGTAGCGGCCAGGATCAGCACCATTCCGGCCAGCGGACTGCGCGCTAACCATCGCGACTCTTCCCTTGGCGTAACGGCTGCCGTAGTTTCCTCTAGATGATCCATGCCCTACCCACATCCATTGACCAAACCGCGCAACTGCTGGATGACGGTGGCTATGTCGCCGGCCGCGATCTGGCGACCGTCCTGTTCCTCGCGCTCAAGCTTGAGCGTCCGCTGTTCGTCGAAGGCGAGCCTGGCACAGGCAAAACCGAAATCGCCAAAGTATTGAGCGCGACATTAGGACGCCGCCTGATCCGTTTGCAGTGTTACGAAGGCCTCGATGTTTCGTCGGCTGTCTATGAATGGAACTATGCGGCACAGATGACCGCGATCAAACTCGCCGAGGTCCAGGGCCAACATGACCGGCATCTGATCGAGGGTGAAATTTTCTCTAGCCGCTTTCTGATCAAGCGCCCGCTGTTGCAAGCGCTGGAGCCGGACGTATCGGGTCCTCCGGTATTGTTGATCGACGAACTGGATCGCGCCGACGAACCCTTTGAAGCCTATCTGCTGGAAGTGCTGTCGGATTTCCAGGTCTCAATCCCCGAACTCGGCATCGTCAAGGCCGAACGCCCGCCCATTGTCGTGATCACTTCAAACCGTACGCGCGAAATCCACGACGCGGTGAAGCGCCGGTGCCTGTACCACTGGGTGGACTTTCCCGACGCCCAGCGTGAGCTTGCGATCCTGAACCGGAAAGTGCCGGGTGTGCCGGAGCGTCTGTCGCGTGAAGTTGTTGCGTTCGTACAGTCGCTGCGCAACGCAGATCCGTTCAAGCTGCCCGGCATTGCCGAAACACTCGATTGGGCCAATGCCTTGATGGCGTTGGATGTGATCGCTCTGACACCAGAGGTCGTGCAGTCAACGCTGGGCGTTTTGCTGAAGTATCAGGATGATCTTGCGAAATTCCGGGACGCGGAACTCGAACGCCTGCTCAACCGGGCGCGGGACGCGGCCGAATAAGCGATGGGCACGATCGCAGACAACATCGTCCACTTCGCGCGCACGCTTCGCCGCGCCGGCTTTCCCTTGGGCAGCGGACACATTGTCGAGGCTCTGCGTGCCGTTGAGGCGACAGGTCTAACCCGGCGCGACGATGTCCGGTCAGCACTTTTTGCAACCCTTGTCACGCAGCCAGGGCAGCGCCGGCTCTTCGACCAGGCTTTCGAGGCATTCTGGCGTGACCCCGAATTGTTCAACAAGGCGCTGGCGTCTCTCCTGCCACAGGCACCGATGCCGGCGCGCGAGCGTATTTCAGCTCCCGGCGCCCGCCGCGTTGATGACGCCCTGAACGCCAGCATGCGCACCCGGCATGAGGATGGTAAGGCGACACTCGAACTCGACGCGCGGCAATCTTCGTCGATGGAAGAAGTGCTCGCCGCGAAGGACTTTGAGCAAATGTCGGCAATCGAGATCAGCCGGACGAAAGATTTGCTGGCGCGCATGAAATGGTCACTGCCTGCACGCCTGTCCCGCCGCACTGAACCCGCCCCGCGCGGCACACGCTTTGACTTTCGGCGTACCTTGCGAAAATCGCTGAAGACCGGCGGAAACATTGTTCGTCTGGAACGCCGCCGGCGCCAAACGCTTCAACCCCCGCTTGTTGTTTTGTGCGACATCAGTGGTTCGATGAGCACCTATGCGCGCATGTGCCTGCATTTCCTGCATGGCTTAACGCACGCCCGAAGTGCTGCCACGCACACATTCCTGTTCGGTACGCAGCTGACAAATGTGACGCGGGCGCTTCGCCTGCGGGATCCTGATGACGCGCTCGCTCATGCTGGCGCGCTTACGCCGGATTGGGATGGCGGCACACGCATTGGCGACGCGCTGAAAACATTCAATCGGGATTGGTCCCGGCGCGTACTGGGCCAGGGCGCCATCGTGTTGCTGATCACGGACGGGCTGGAGCGTGATGACAGTGTGTCACTCGCTGCGGCGGCCGCGCGACTGCATCGTTCGGCAAAGCGCCTCGTGTGGTTGAACCCGCTCTTGCGCTACGACGCATTTTCGCCCAAAGCCTCAGGCGTGAAAACACTGATTGCCCATGTTGACGAATTGCGGCCGGTGCACAATCTTCAGAGCATGGCCGATCTGGTTGAGGCATTGAGCAACCCATCAGGCACCGGCCTGCTAAAATTGGTGAAGGCACGCGCTGCATGAGCACGAACCATAACAATGTTCTGCAAACCGCAGAAGCTTGGTTGAACCAGGGCCATCAGGTGGCGCTGGCGACCGTCACCAAAACCTGGGGCTCGGCTCCACGGCCGGCAGGTAGTCAAGTTGCGGTGCGCACAGACGGTACATTCGTGGGCTCGGTCTCCGGTGGATGTGTGGAGGGCGCCGTCATCGCGGAAGCCGTCGACGTGATCGCCAACGGCCGGCCGCGCACACTGACGTTCGGCGTTTCCAACGACCAGGCCTGGAGCGCAGGATTGGCATGCGGCGGGCAAATTGAAATTTACGTCGAGCGGATTGACTGAAGTGAAACGTGAAACACTCACATCACTAACGATCGCCGTCGCAAGTGGAAACAGTGTGGTTCTTGCGACCAGGCTGGATACTGGTGAACAGAGGCTCATCAACACGAACAACGCCACCGCCGGCGAGATCGACCAATCCGCCCGCGCCGCCGCGCAGCGCGATCAGAGTTCGACGGTCATCATTGACGGCGTGGCCTGGTTCTTCAATGTATTCAATTCTCCACCCACGCTCTATATTGTCGGCGCGGTCCACATCGCCCAACCGCTCAGTCAAATCGCTGCCCTTTCGGGATTCACGGTCACTGTGATTGATCCCAGAACGGCATTTGCGACGAACGAGCGGTTTCCCAATCTGCATCTCATCACGGCGTGGCCCGACGAGGCTTTGGCAGAACTGCCGCTGGACCGGCGCACGGCAGTTGTTACCTTGACCCACGATCCGAAACTTGATGATCCAGCTCTGGTTGCCGCTCTGAGATCGAACGCCTTCTACGTCGGCGCACTGGGATCGAAGAAAACACACGCCGCCCGCCTGGCGCGTCTGAAGGCTGCGGGATTTGACGATGCCGCAGTGGCGCGCATTCATGGGCCTGTGGGTCTGGACATCGGCGCAATTTCTCCCGCAGAGATCGCGGTCTCGATCATGGCGCAGATCGTTGAGCGTCTGCGCAAATGAAGTTCGGTCGAATCCCCGTAGAGGACGCATCAGGCGCCATCCTGGCCCACAGTGTTGCGGCCGACGGATTGAATTTCAAAAAAGGCCGGGTGCTGTCGCCAACCGACATCGACATGTTGGCGCGCGCCGGAATCGCTGCGGTCATGGCGGCACGGCTTGAAACCGGAGACGTCTGGGAAGATGACGCCGCACAGCGCATCGCAGATGCGGTGCGCGGCGCGGGCGTCACCATATCCACTGCACACACCGGCCGCACGAATCTCTATGCGGAAGGGCCGGGGCTTGCACTCATAGACGCCGCGCGCGTTAACGCGATCAACGCTGTGCATGAGAGCATTACCATCGCCACGCTTGCACCCTATGAACGTGTCGAACGCCGCCAAATGCTGGCCACGATCAAGATCATACCGTTCGCCGCGCCGGCATGGGCGGTCGATGCCGTGACGGCAATCGCGCGCGAGGGAAACGCGGTCATTGAAACCGCGGGCTTTCACCTGAAGCGCATCGAACTGATCTCTACCACCCTGCCGGGGCTGAAATCATCGTTGCTCGATAAAAACCGGGCGGTGATTGCAGCGCGAGCCGAAAGCCTGGGCAGCGCCATCGATCACGAAAGCCGCTGCGCGCACGAAGCAAAATCCATAGCCGCCGCTGTGATGGAGTGTGCAGCTCGCAAGCCTGACATGATTTTGATTTTTGGTGCGGCCGCTACAATCGACCGCGCTGACACTGTCCCCGAAGGAATAGTCCTGGCCGGTGGAGCGCTGGCGCATTTCGGTATGCCGGTCGATCCTGGAAATCTGCTTTTGCTGGGTACGTTGGGTTCAATCCCCGTCATCGGTCTGCCCGGTTGTGCCCGTTCACCAAAACTCAACGGTTTGGATTTCGTGCTCCAGCGGCTCTGTGCAGGCGTTGCGGTGACACCGTCAGACATCGTGGCGATGGGTGTGGGCGGGCTGCTCAAAGAGATTCCGACCCG
This sequence comes from Alphaproteobacteria bacterium, assembly GCA_034440175.1. Classification (GTDB taxonomy): domain Bacteria; phylum Pseudomonadota; class Alphaproteobacteria; order Micropepsales; family Micropepsaceae; genus SZUA-430. The sequence goes on along the minus strand of JAWXBO010000108.1, from coordinate 30,350 downwards.
CCCTCAGCCGCGCGAGGTGGGCGCGCCGATTGCCCAGCGTGCGTCGAACACTACTGCCATTGTCCTTGCCGCAGGCCGGTCAACCCGAATGGGGGGCGCCAACAAGCTTTTGCTGAACCTTCGAGGCCACCCCATGATCTTGCGAACGGTATCAGCGGTGCGTGCCGGCAAAATCACGAATATCATTGTGGTGACAGGTCATGAAGCTGAGGCCGTTACGCAGGCGCTCGACGGCCAAGCCGTGACCTTTGTGCACAACGCGCGTTACGCTGAGGGAATGTCCACGTCGTTAAAGGCTGGAATGGCAGCCCTTCCCGATGATTGCGATGGTGTGCTGGTTTGCCTGGGCGATATGCCTGCCGTCACAGGACAGTCGATCGCCAAGCTTGTCGACGCCTTCAATCCGGTCGAACAGCGGTCTATCATCGTCCCCACATATCAAGGAAAGCGCGGCAATCCCGTGCTCTTCGCTTGCGCCTTTTTTAGAGACATGCGGCACACGGAAGGCGATACCGGTGCACGCGCCCTGCTATCGGCGCACGCCGACGCCGTATTTGAGGTGGAGATGGATGATGCGGGCGTGCTAGCAGACGCCGATACTCTCGCTGCGTTTGCGGCATTGGAAGCCGAGTTTAAATCATGAGTGAAGATCTTTACGCCAAAGAGTTGCTGCGTTGGGCCGCCGACGCCAGCCGCGTGGGAACACTGCCCGAGCCGAAATGCGGCGCGACCGTCAACAACGCCATGTGCGGAGACCGGGTGACGGTTGAATTCGCCATCGACCCAACCCATGAGATCTATGATTGCCGCCATGACACGAAAGCCTGTGTGCTTACACAAGCCGCCGCCGCGATGCTGTCGGCACATGCGCCAGGCGAAACTGCGGACTCTTTGTCGCGCATCAAAGTGAAAATTATTTCAATGCTAAAAGACGGCGCGGAACCACCATCAGGCAAATGGTCGGTATTCGAGATTTTTGCTCCCGTGCGCGAGCACAAGAGCCGGCACACTTGCGTTTTACTGCCATTTGAGGCCGCCGAAAAGGCACTCGCGAGCCGTAGACTCTGACACGCTGTTTGAAATTTTTCTAATATAGGCAGGCACGAATCACTTCGACGATTTTGTCAAGGGACCGGATCGTTGAAATTCGCAAGTCCTGCACAAACTTCTATTGTTGATAACGCAGATGAGTTGATTGCGAACCTCGTCTCAATGGCGTTCTTAAAGAAATCATGACACTTTCACTTGCCAGCAAAGCCGATGCCGCCGAAAGATTCCGCCAGACGCCATTCGACGTCGAAGCGGAGCAAGCGCTTCTGGGTTCCATCCTCATCAACAACGACGCGTTTGAGCGCGTGTCGGGGTTTCTTGAGCCTGAACATTTCCACGAGCCACTGCATCAGCGCATTTTCGAAGCGATTTCGCGCGTCATCCGTAAGGGCCAACTCGCCTCGCCGGTGACGTTGCGTCCGTATTTTTCGCTTGATGCGGCAATGCAGGAAGTTGGCGGTGCTGACTACCTTGCACAAATTTCACGATTCTCTCCATCCGTCATCAATTCATCCGATTACGGCCGCATGATTTTCGATTTGGCGCAACGGCGTCATCTGATCAAAGTCGGCGAGGAGATCGTCAACACCGCTTACGATCCGCCGGTCGATCTGTCGCCCGCCGAACAGATCGAAGAAGCGGAAAAGCAGCTTTACACAATCTCCGAGAAGGGCCGCTTTGGTGGTGGCTTCAAATCTTTCCGCCAGGCTCTTACTGGCGCAGTAGAAGTTGCCGAACGCGCTTACAAATCGCCAAGCCACATTACAGGCGTCGCCACGGGCCTGAAGGATCTCGACAATCTGCTCGGCGGCTTGCAGCCTTCCGACCTCATTGTGATTGCCGGGCGTCCCGGCATGGGTAAAACCGCCCTGGCCACCAACATCGCTTTTCACGTCGCGCGCGAGTGGTCGCGCACCGAAGGCAAGTCGGGCGGGCGCGTCGCTTTTTTCTCGCTGGAAATGTCTGCCGAGCAATTGGCAACACGTATCATCGGCGAGCAGGCGCAGGTCTCAGGCAGTAAAATCCGGCGGGGAAAAATTGACGAGCGCGAGATGAGCTCCCTCATCCAGGTGGCAACGGAACTCGAACGCCTGCCGCTCTTCATCGACGACACCGGAGGCTTGGCCATTGCCCAGGTCGCAGGCCGGGCGCGCCGCCTCAAGCGTTCGGGCGATCTCGGGTTGATCGTCGTCGACTATCTGCAATTGCTTGCTGGATCGGGCGCAAAGCGTAACGAGAACCGGGTTCAGGAAGTCACCGAAATCACCAAAGGTCTGAAAACTCTCGCCAAAGAACTCGCCGTGCCAGTCATCGCCTTGTCTCAGCTCTCACGCGGCGTCGATAATCGCGACGACAAACGCCCGGTGCTTGCCGACCTTCGTGAATCAGGCTCGATCGAGCAGGACGCCGACCAGGTCATGTTTGTTTATCGTGAAGCCTACTATCTGGAAACCAAGGCCCCTTCCGACACCAGCCCGGAATACGCCGACCACAAGGCTAAAATGGACCGCATTTCTCATCTCGCCGACATCCTGGTCGAAAAAAACCGCCATGGCCCAACGGCGAAGATCGAGGTCGCCTTCGAAAAGCAGTACACGCGCTTCTTCGATCTGGCCCACGAGGACAGCTTGCCTGAACAAACACGTTAGACCCTGTAGTTGGTTTTGCAGGGCGTTCTGTGCTACGCGCGGGGAGAGATGAGCCACTCCCTTACCCGTCCAACGCTTACCATCGACCTTTTGGCGATTGTCGAAAACTTTCGCTTGATTCAGGCTCAGGTAAAGCCCGCCGAAGTCGCCGCGGTTGTGAAGGCCGACGCCTATGGCATGGGGGCAAAGCCTGTGTCCCAGGCCCTCACTGCGGCTGGCTGCAAGGCCTTTTTTACCGCCCATGCCGAAGAGGCGGCCGAGCTTCGCCCCAATTTACCGGCCGCCACCCTGTTCGTCCTGAACGGATTTACCAGTGTCCAGACCAGCGTCTTCGCGACGCACAAGCTGTCCCCGGTAATCTCGAGCCCGCATCAGCTTGACGCGTGGTTGAAGAGCGGGTTGCGCACGCCATATGCGCTTCACCTCGACACCGGCATGTCGCGCCTGGGTTTCTCGGAAATGGAATTGAATGAGACCACGCCGGCGGCGGCGCCAGCTTTGATTCTGAGCCATCTCGCCTGTTCCGATGACCCGGCAGAGCTTAAAAACCGGGATCAGCTCGTTGGCTTCAGGGCCATGGCAAAACGATTCCCTGCGGCATGGGCCAGCCTGTCTGCCTCTGGAGGTTGTTTTTTGGGGTCCGATTACAGCTTTGACTTGGTGCGTCCCGGTATTGCCCTGTACGGAGGAAATCCAAGAAAATCCGGCGAAAACCCAATGCGCGGTGTGGCCACATTAACTGCTCCCCTGCTACAAGTGCGTTCAATTGACAGGGGAGATTCCGTTGGATACGGAGCGACCTATGTCGCAAGTGGGGCTCGCCGGCTTGGCGTTGCCGCGTTAGGCTATGCTGATGGTCTGATGCGGTCGCTATCCAATAGGGGGCATGGTGTGATTGGCGGAATTAAATGCCCAATAGTCGGACGCGTATCGATGGATTTAGTCACGCTCGACGTCACGGAATGTCCCAACGCGGCGGCACGACCCGGAGCGCCAGTGGAGTTCATTGGACCCAGCCAGCCGGTCGATGAATTGGCGCGTGCTGCCGGAACGCTTCCCTACGAAATCTTTACGCGGCTGGGCGCGCGCATTGCGCGCCACTACACAGGGGCGCTTTGATTGATGAACCCACTCGCCCTAATCGGCCGCTTCTTCATTGCGCTGTTTGGCGAGATCGGGAGCATCTTTATCTTTGCCTCGAAGGCCGTGCCGGCCGTGATCACGCCGCCGATTTATTTGCGCCTGATCGTTCAGCAGATGATGCGCATCGGATATTTCTCTCTGCCGGTGGTGGGGCTGACAGCGTTCTTCACCGGCGGCGCCTTGGCTCTGCAGATTTTCATCGGCAGCGACATCGGCGCCCAGAGCCTGGTGCCGCAGATCGTGGTGCTCGGCATCACGCGGGCACTGGGCCCGGTCATGGCCGGGCTAATGGTGGCAGGCCGGGTCTCCGCTGCCATCGCCGCCGAACTGGGCACCATGCGCGTGACGGAGCAGATCGACGCTTTGGTCACGCTCTCGACCAATCCGTTCAAGTACCTGGTCGCGCCGCGTTTGATCGCTGCCGTCCTCACCATGCCGATCCTGGTTGCGATCGCCGACATCATCGGCGTCATGGGCGGCTGGGTCGTGGGCGTCTATTCACTCGACTTCAATTCAGCGATCTATCTGAAGAATACCGTGAACGGACTTGAAACCGGCGATGTGACCTCAGGCCTCTACAAGGCCGCCGTGTTTGGATTCATTATTGCGCTGATGGGGTGCTTCCACGGTTACAACTCAAAGGGTGGCGCGCAAGGTGTGGGCGCGGCGACCACCAACGCCGTCGTCTCGGCGGCAATCCTGATCCTGGCCGCGAATTACGTCATGACGGCGATGTTCTTCGGGGGCGGACGATGACGCCGAAAATTGAAGCCAAAGGCGTCTTCAAGCGCTTCGGCGCCAAGGTCGTGCTCGACGGGCTTGACCTCACGGTGATGCCGGGCGAGTCGATGGTCATCATCGGCGGCTCGGGCACCGGAAAATCGGTTACCATCAAAAGCGTCTTGGGACTCGTCACGCCTGACAAAGGCTCAATCAAGGTCGATGGCGTGGAAGTCACGCGCCTGGGCGGCAGCGCGCGCGAAAAGGTCAACCGCAAATTCGGGATGCTGTTCCAGTCCGCCGCGCTCTTTGACAGTTTAAAAGTTTGGGAGAATGTCGCCTTCGCGCTAATTCAAGGACGTGGCCTGGGCCGAACTGAGGCCAAAGACATTGCCTTGGCGAAGCTTGCGAAAGTGGGTCTTGGCCCCGAGGTTGGCGAACTCTCGCCGTCCGAACTCTCCGGCGGTATGCAAAAACGTGTGGGGCTGGCCCGCGCCATCGCCGCCGAACCTGAAATCATTTTCTTCGACGAACCCACAACCGGCCTTGATCCCATCATGGCCGACGTCATCAACGACTTGATCGTCACGACCGTCAAGGACATGGGCGTGACCACGTTGTCGATCACCCACGACATGGCCTCCGCCCGCAAAATCGCCGACAAGATCGCGATGCTCTACAAAGGAAAGATCATCTGGTCGGGCCGCAAGGAAGACATCGACAAATCCGGCAACCCCTATGTCGACCAATTCATCCACGGGCGAGCCGAAGGCCCGATCAAGATGGAAGTGGGGCGGTAGGCTCAACGCTTCCTCTCGCTCCAGGATTTCGGCCTCATCGCCTTCACCAGCGCCTCATTGATGCGCGTCTGCCATCCATCGCCCGCAGCCTTGAAATGCGCGATCACGGCCTGATCCAGCCGAAGCGTGACTTGAACCTTCGCTGTCTCGCCCTGCGTTGGCCGTCCCCGCGAGCGCAGATAGGCATCCACAATATGCGGCACGACTTCGCGCGAAGGTCTGAAGAGTTTGAACTGCGCAGCGGTGATCGGGGGGTTGTCGGGATCAATGATGCGTTTTCTTTTGGAAACCTTTTTCATGCAGCTTTCTTTCTCGCTTGTCTGCGGGTCGCAGGCTCATGACACGGACAACATCGTCGTCAGGCTCCGTCCACACCAGCACGTACAGGTTCGGCCCGATGGGTCCGACTGAAACGACTCTGACTTCACCATACCGCGCGCTGTCATCTTCATGCGAAACCGAATTTTCCCACTCAAACGCGTCTACAATGGCAAAATCCACGCGATGTTTGCGTTGGTTGGTCTGCCGCTTCGATTCATCCCACTCATAGATCATTTTGGGCACTTATGTAACTACATAAATCAGCACCCGAAGACTAACATCGCGGATTGGCGCAAATGCGGTTGATTTGTAACAAGATGTAACAGCGCGACCGGGCCCATCACCCTGTTGTCCGAATCGCCAGTGCCCATTACATTCCGACAAATGGCCAAACCCTCTCCCCGCTTTGTCTGTCAATCTTGTGGTACGTCCTATCCGAAATGGGGTGGGCGTTGCGAAAGCTGCGGTTCCTGGAACTCGCTGAGCGAAGAGGCCGACGCCGGCGCCATTCCGGGCAGCAAGGGTTCCGCTCGTGGTGGGCGCGTGATCGACCTCGTCTCTGTAACAGGGACATCGGAGCCACCTGCGCGCCTGCTGTCCAATATCGGCGAGTTTGATCGCGTCTGTGGCGGCGGGCTTGTCCCTGGATCGGCGCTGCTGATCGGCGGTGACCCCGGAATTGGAAAATCGACGCTTCTGTTGCAGGTGCTTTCGGCGCTGGCAGCCACCGGAAAGACCTCCGTCTATATCTCCGGCGAGGAAGGCATCGACCAGACACGCCTGCGGGCGCGCAGATTGGGGCTTGAGCGATCTGAGGTTAAACTTGCCGCCGAGACCAGCTTGCGCGATATTTTGACAACCTTGGAATCCGGCACGCCGCCTGCCGTTCTTGTCGTCGACTCGATCCAGACCGTATGGGCCGACGCCATCGAGGCAGCCCCCGGCACCGTCAGCCAGGTGCGCGCCTGTTCGCAGGAACTCATCCGCTTTGCCAAGCGTCGCGGCACCGCGCTTTTGCTTATCGGTCACGTCACCAAAGACGGGCAAATCGCCGGACCGCGCGTCGTCGAACATATGGTCGATGCGGTGCTGTATTTTGAAGGTGAGCGTGGCCACCAGTTTCGTATTCTGCGCGCCGTCAAGAATCGCTTCGGGCCGACCGATGAAATCGGCGTCTTTGAAATGCAGGAGACAGGGCTCACCGAAGTCTCAAACCCCTCTGCCCTTTTCCTTGGCCCCAAGGAAGCGCGTGCCTCCGGCGCCGCCGTGTTCGCCGGTGTCGAAGGCACGAGGCCGTTACTGGTGGAAATTCAGGCTTTGGTTGCACAGGCGAGTTATGGCGCGCCCCGCCGCGCTGTTGTTGGCTGGGACTCAGCACGCTTGGCCATGGTGCTCGCCGTCCTTGACGCCCGCGCTGGATTGGGAATTTCGGCACAGGACGTCTATTTGAATGTCGCCGGGGGTTTGCGCATAGGCGAACCCGCGGCCGATTTGGCTGCGGCGGGCGCACTTGTCTCGTCCCATTTGGGCGTCGTGATCCCGCACGACTGTGTTTTCTTCGGCGAAATCAGCCTATCGGGTACAGTCAGGGCCGGCGGGCAAGCCGACGCGCGATTGAAAGAGGCCCAAAAGCTGGGATTCAAGCGTGCCTTTGTGCCGCCGGGCGTTGTTGCGCCAAAGGGACTGGAAATTACCGAAATTCCATCAGTTGGCGCACTGATTGCTCAATTGCAAACCTTTCATTAACCCAATCGGCCGACAAATGAGGCAGGTAATATCTGGCGCAAATGCAGATTCCGCTGACGATTGTCGATTTTGTGGTGCTGGGGGTTTTACTGACCTCCGGCGTAATTGCGTGGCATCGCGGATTCCTCAAGGAAACACTTTCCGTCAGCGCGTGGCTGATTGCAGCATTAGCCGCCGTTTTCGTCTGGCCTGTGACAAAACCCTTCGCGCGCGCCCTTGTGAATCCCGACTTTGTTGCTGACATTCTGGCGCTTGCCGGCGTATTTTTTGTCCTGCTCATCCCTGTCTCTTTCATCAGCTTCCGGCTGTCGGAAATGGTGCGCGGTTCGCGCGCCGGCCCGCTGGATCGCTCTTTGGGGCTGTTGTTTGGGTTAGCACGCGGCCTTTTGGTGGTGGGCCTTGGCTACGTGGTTTACTCGAATTTGGCCTCCCCCAAAGATCATCCCAAATGGATGACGCAAGCGCGCCTGCTTCCGGTGGTTAAGGGCACGGCGGACGTCATCCTGTCATTTAGCCGCAAGCCGTCCACAGCCAAGGGTCCCATTGACACTGAAGACGAGCCATCGGTTGCGTCTGGGCCGAAAAAATCTGCCGACAAGAAAAATACAAAGCGGGACACGAAGGCGAAACCCGTGGCACAATCAGTGGCCAGCGACGCTAACAACGAAGGTGGTGGGGAAAAGCCGGTATCCTATAGCGAACGTGACCGACGCAAATTGGACCAGTTGGTATCCACCAAATCAAAACCGGAATGAGCAGCGACATATCCACCAATCCCTTTGCGGACGACAGGCTCCGCGAAGAGTGCGGGATTTTTGGTATTTGGGGCAAGCCTGAAGCTGCCGCATTTGTGGTGCTGGGCCTTCACGCCCTTCAACATCGTGGCCAGGAAGCCTCCGGTATCGTCAGCTTTGACGGTGAGCGTTTTTACATGGAACGCCGCGAAGGTTTGGTGGGTGACCAGTTTTCCGTTGGCGGCCCAATCGACCGGATCAAGGGCGCGAATGCCATTGGCCATGTCCGCTATTCAACGACTGGCGGTTCGCTCAACCGCAACATTCAACCCTTTTTCGCCGACGTCGCCGACGGTGGCATCGCCGTCGCGCACAACGGTAATTTGACGAATGCCCATGCCCTGAGGAAGCGCCTGGTTCGCAGCGGGTCGATTTTCTATTCGACCTCGGATACCGAATGTATCGTCCACCTCATCGCAACATCATCGGCCGGCCGCATCGTTGATCGGCTTATTGATGCGCTCAAGCAGGTTGAAGGTGCCTATTCGCTGGTGTGCCTGACGCGCAAAAAGCTGATCGGCGTTCGCGATCCGCTCGGCGTGCGCCCCCTGGTCATTGGGCAACTTGAGGGCGCTTATGTGTTGGCTTCGGAAACGTGTGCACTCGACATCATCGGCGCCGAGTTCGTTCGCGACGTCAAGCCAGGCGAGATGGTGGTCATTTCCGACTCCGGCATGGAGTCGTACCAGCCCTTCCCGCCGCAGCGTCCGCGTTTTTGCATTTTCGAATATGTGTATTTTGCCAGGCCCGACAGCATGATCGACGGCATGGGTGTCTACGAAGTCCGCAAATCCATCGGTTCGGAATTGGCCCTCGAGGCCCCTGTCGAAGCCGACATGGTCGTGCCCGTGCCCGACTCCGGCGTTCCTGCGGGCATTGGCTACGCCGAGACATCGAAGATTCCGTTCGAACTCGGGATCATTCGCAATCACTATGTTGGCCGTACGTTTATTGAGCCGTCCGATCACATTCGACATTTGGGTGTCAAACTCAAACACAATGCCAACCGCGCCCGCCTCAAAGGCAAGCGCGTTGTCTTGGTGGATGACTCCATTGTGCGGGGTACGACGTCCAAGAAAATCGTCAAAATGGTCCGTGATGCCGGGGCGACCGAAGTGCACATGCGTATCGCCGGTCCGCCGACAACGGATTCATGCTTTTACGGCCTCGATACGCCGGAAAAATCGAACCTGCTTGCGGCGAACTACACCATCGCTGAAATGTGCCGCTTCATCGGCGCGGACTCGCTCAGCTTCATCTCGATCAACGGCCTCTATCGTGCCCTGCACCAAACACGGCGCGACGGGAAGACGACACGCTATTGCGATGCCTGCTTCACCGGCGAGTACCCAACGCCTTTGAGCGACCGCGACAGCGTCGCCGATAACGGCCAGCTCACTTTGTTGGCGATGTAAGCCCGTGCAGCGCCTTTCCAATCGCGTCGCACTCGTAACGGGTGCATCCCGAGGCATCGGCCGAGCTGTGGCCCTTGCGCTCGCACGTGAAGGTGCACACGTCATCGCCACCGCTCGCACTGTGGGCGCCCTCGAAGAACTCGACGATGAAATAAAACGCGAAGGCGGAAGTTCAACTCTGGTTCCCTTCGACCTGAGAGATGGCCCGGCGTTCCCGCGCCTGGGTGGCGCCATCGCCGAACGCTGGCGCAAGCTCGATATTTTGATCGGCAATGCGGGTTACCTCGGCACTCTGACGCCGGTGCATCAAATCGATCCCAAGCATTGGATCGAGGCAATTGATGTCAATCTTAACGCCAACCTGCGGCTCATCCAGTTCCTTGACCCACTGCTCAAAGCCTCAGACGCTGGCCGCGCCGTGTTTGTAACCTCAGGCGCCGCCCAAAACACGCGTGCCTATTGGGCCACCTACAGCGCTACGAAGGCCGCCCTCGATGCCCTGATCAAAACATACGCCGCAGAATGCGCGTCGACGAAAACACGCGTAAACCTGTTCAGCCCCGGCCCTACACGAACCACCATGCGCGCCAGGGCCTTCCCAGGTGAAGATCCCGGCACGCTGCCTTCGCCCGAAGACATCGCGCCCCACATCGTCGAACTTGTGCTGCCGTCCGAGACCCGAAACGGCGAAATCATAGCGTACAATCGTTGATCTGCGAGCGGTTCACCACTTCTTCGCAAACGGGTTCTCACCCACCTTCACCTTCATGCGGATCGGTACGCCTGTGAACCCGAAGGTTTCGCGCAAGCCGTTCATGAGATAGCGGGCGTAGTCGCTTGGCAATTCGCCGGCCTGGCTTGATGAAATTGCAAACGTGGGCGGGCGCGTGCGGGCCTGGGTGATGTAGCGGATCTTGATGCGCCGGCCTTTGGGCGCGGGCGGTGAGTGGCGCTCGATCATCATGGCCAGCCAGTCGTTCAGGCGATGAGTCGAAATGCGCTTGTTCCAGATGTCGTGCTGCTTGACGATGGCGGGCATCAACAATTCAATCCCGTCGCCTGACAAGGCCGAGATGGCGACGATCGGCACACCCTTCCATTGCGGCAGCAATTCATCGACGCGCTTGGTGAGCGTGCGCAGCAGCAGCACTTTGTCTTCAACCAGATCCCATTTGTTGACGGCTACGATCATGGCGCGGCCTTCGCGTTCGACCATGTCGGCAATCTGCAAATCCTGGGTTTCGAAGGGGATCGCCGCGTCGATGACGAGAATAACCAGCTCGGCCAATTTGATTTCGTCGATGGCAGCGGTTACCGAGAGTTTTTCCAGATCTTCTTCAACTTTGGCTTTACGGCGCAGCCCGGCGGTGTCGATGAGTTTGACCTTGCGCCCTTCCCATTCCCATTCAGCCGCAACCGCATCTCGTGTGATACCAGCCTCAGGCCCGGTGATCGAGCGTTCGCTGCCCAACAGCCTGTTCAACAGCGTGGACTTCCCGGCATTCGGCCGCCCGGTGATGGCAATCGTCAAAGGCCGCTTGTAGGCCTCGGCTTCCTCATCGACATCGGGCAATCGCGAATCGTCGGGAGCAATTGCGATCAATGCTTCGTAGAGTTCTGGCAGTCCCGTGCCATGGGCTGCCGACAATGCCACCGGTTCGCCAAAGCCCAGACGCGACGCTTCGTTGATCGTGGCTTCCGACGCGCGCGTGTCGGCTTTGTTGACCGCAAGGACAATTGGCTTGCCACCGCGCCGCAGCAGGCCGGCCACTTCCTGGTCGAAGGGCGTGACCCCATCGCGGCCATCGATGACAAAAATCAGCGCATCGGCATTCCTGATCGCGTCCATCGTTTGTTTTTGAATGCGCGCACTGAGATCGTCGCCCTTCTCGTCATCCAGACCGGCTGTATCAAGGACGCGAAAGGCAAGATCGAGAAGGCGCGCTTCACCCTCGCGCCAGTCCCGCGTTACACCTGGCGTATCATCGACAATCGCCGCACGGCTGCCCGTCAAACGGTTATAAAGCGTCGACTTGCCCACATTGGGACGTCCGGCAATCGCAACCGTGAAGACCATGGCAACATCAAGCAGATCGCGCGCCTACTTCAGCGCGGTCAAGGTCCCGTCATCGGTGAGTATGTATACAAAATTGTCGGCCACGACCGGCGCTATGAAGGCCTTGTCCGGAATGTCTATCTGGCCCAGCACTTCGCCCGTGTAGGGCGACATAGAAACCGCGTAGCCTTCGGACGACACGATCAAGAGCCGGTCTGAGACCAGCACTGGCCCCGACCACGACACCGCACCACGGCGCGCCTTGACATCACGATAGGCGTCGAGTTGATGAATCCAGCGCACACGCCCATCGGCCCGGCGGACGCATAGCACCTGCGCGTCGTCTGTAATCACATACAAATAGTCGCCTGCAACCCACGGCCGCTGCGTCCCGCCGACGTCGATCGTCCAAGCGCGTTCGCCGGTTCGAATGTCAATCGCAACCAGACGCCCGGCGTGACTGTTGGCAAACACCATGCCGCGGTCAATGACGGGGCGCCCGGAAATATCAGACAGCGACGACAGCGGTGTCAGGCCGCCGCTGCGCGCCAGCGTATCGCTCCACGACGAACGGCCATTGCGGACATTGAGCGCGAACAGTTCACCCGAGGTGTATGGGACAATCACAGTATCGCCTGATACAGCGACGCTGTTGGAACCGAGAATGCCTGCAGATTCGGCAATGCCACGGTGATCCCACAACACGCGCCCGTCATCTGCAGCCAACGCCAAAAGCTGATTTTCCTGTGTCGCGACAAAAACGCGGCCGCCATTGACGACGGGTGCCGCGCGAAACGGAACCGTCGCCATGCGACGCCATAATTCCTTGCCGGTGTTGGCATCGAGCGCCGAGACAAAGCCAAAGCCTGTGGACACAAACAGCTTGCCCGCATCAAAAGCGACGCCGCCGCCAAAGCCCTCTTCCGAATCTTCATCTTCGGGCGTGAGATTAACTTCCCATAGCCTGTCGCCGCTCTTGGCATCATAGGCGGAAACTTGAACCTCGGAATCGAGGACGAATATTTTTCCGCCTGCAACGACCGGCGATGACGTCAGGCGCGTACTGGACGAGGAACCCGCGCCAATGCTTTTGTTCCATACGTCGTTCAAGCCGCCTGCGGCCGAGAGATGATGCATCGCATTGTCGGCGTAACCGCCAGGTTGCGGCCACTCGCCGTTGACGACGGGTTTGGGAAGCCTCACCGCTTCGTTGGCGAGCTTGGGATCGGTTTCGACTGCTGCAGCCTTTGGCAGCACCGCGATTCGTTCGCCGCGAATATCCACTTTCGTGCCGGGCGTAATGAACTGATCAAGCGTTTCGCAGGCGCCAAGGATCAGCGTGCTCGCAAGCAACAGGCTCGCGGCCGCCAATGTCGTCGGATTGGGGCGGAATGTCATTTCTGGTCTCGTTCGTTTGCGTTGGGGCCCTGGCGTCAGGGCGATGGGGGCTGAAGGGGGTCGGGCAAAATTGGGGCGTCGGCTGGGCCCAGCAGACTGCTCGGCGGTGCAGGCTCGGCCGGTAATAGCATCGAGCCCGGTTGAGTCGCAGGCGCTGACGCCGCAGGCAGTTTCTTGAGGTCGGCCAACGTCAAGCCACCTTCGATGAGCGCTTTCATTTCTGTCGCCCGGCGCTTGGTTGTGGCGGGTGCCGATGGCGTCGCATCAATCTGCGCGTACAATTTCAAGGCGTCGTCTTTTTTGCCGGCGCGCCAATTCGCGTAAGCCAGCAGCTCCATCGCCAGCACGCGCCAGGGACCACTGCCTGTCGCGATCGAATCGATTCGCTTTTTTGTGTCGTCAAGTGACGCTGTTTCAATCGTGAGCAAGCTGGCACGCAAAACGGCGTAATCACGAAACAGCGGGTCAGATGTCGAGCGGGAGATTTCGTCGTAGAGTTTCAGCGCCGTTTTCTGCTCTCCCAGTTCGACGCGAAGTGCTGCTTCCTGGAATTTCGCCAATAATGCATAGCCGCTGGTGCCGTCCGCACTCACCTTTGCGAGGCGTTCTGCCGACCCCTTCTTGTCGTCGATATCAAGGAGCGCCAATGCCGCATCCAATCCGCGCGATGAGGCGCTGACCTGCTGGGCATTCCAGTAGGTCCAGCCTTGATATCCGGCTACGGCCAGAATCAGTGCCAGCGCTCCGCCGATTGCCGGAATACGGTACTTGGCCCAGAGTTTCGCCATTTGCTCGCGGCGATATTCTTCTTCAACTTCTTGGAATACGTCGCTCACGCAGGTTTTTTTGCCGCTCTAAATCAACTGGTACGAAAATGAGGGCCGCACATTAGCTATGATATCCCGGTGCTGCAATCGGAAGACGAACGATTCCCGCGCATTCAGAGAATATAGCCAAATCGCTCATTAACCTGTCATTTACACAAGTCTGCGTGTAAATAACATCTCTCTGTGGGCGAGCACATCGCACCACAACTCAAAATCGCAGAAAATCGAGCTTTGCCCACTACCCCTAGCTGAGACCCCCGGGCAACAGCCACTGCATATGTGTCTTTGATGCAAGGGTTCTATAATCTTTGTCCCAGACAATTGCTCTTCACCAAGACTAGCCCATAGTACGGGTACACGAAGCAGCTAACCGGCAGAACGGGTTAGCGAATCGTGTGGTGAAAACGGGTTAGCGGGGAAAGCACGATGAAGCGTGCACTGACCATTTTAGCGGTGACTGCGGCGGGTGCCCTTGGGGCATCTGCGTCTGCGCGCGCCGATGAAGAGGTCAAGGCCGATCGCATTCTCAACTCGATCTACAACAGCCTGGGTATGGCTGAAGCCGCTCCTGAAATCGAAACCAGCCGCAATGGCTTCTTCGTTGGCGTGCATTCCGGGCTTGGCGCTGAAAGCGGATTGGCGCCGGCGGCCGCAGGCATGGCGATCCCGCTTGATATCAATGACCGCGCCGATTCGATCACGGCAAACGGTTATTACGTCTACACAACCGATTGGTCGCTTGGGACGTATGTCGGCGGCGGATTTGGCAAATTCAATCTCAGCGACGATCCGCTTTTGAACCCGGCGTTGCCGCGCGGTCATCTCGCGGTACAGGGCATGGCAGGGCTGACCTATTCGTTCACGCCGTCGATGGTTCTGGGGCTTGAGTATCGCTTCTCTGAATCGGTGCAGAACAATAACTTCTCGTCGACGACATTACCGCCAGGTGAACAGGACCAAAGCGTGACTTTGCGCTTCGACTTCCTGCTGAACTAAGTCTGGTTTACGCGATCAGTCTGCGTGCTATCCGCCACAAGAAAAACAGCGCCACAACGGTCAGTCCGTAACTGAACGCCAGCGCTGGCTCGCGCCCCAGCTGCAATACGGCGGCGGCATTGGTAGCGCCCACAAAAATAGCGGTGCCGCCGCCCACGAAAATCAGAACAAAGAGCGGGTAGGCCACAATGAACGGGATTGACTGACGCTTGATCTGAATCACGCGCAAGGCCAAGTACAGCGCCAGCATGCCGACGGCGATCCATATGAAACCCATCATCGCCGCTTGACCCTGATCAATTCATATCAGATTTCTTGACTACGCCGGTGCCCAGCGGCAGCTCGATGAGTGTGCCGTCGCGTGACATCATCCAATCGCCATCGCGCGCCTCGTCAACGCCGCGCGTAAATATACGCTGTGCGACAATATTCAGGACGGGGGGAGTGTAATGGTACAGCACCAGCAATTTCACGCCTGCGGCGTTGGCCGCCTCTGCCGCTTCGACCGGCGAGGTGTGATAGTCCTGAATATCAAACATCAGCTTTGCCAGCCGTGTGTTGCCTTTACTCTCGGCAATCGACTTCAGCCGCTTGACCATGTGTTGGGCCTGGGCCTCATGAAACAAAACGTCCGCGCCCTTTGCTGCGATCGCCAACGGGCCATGTTTTTGAGTGTCGCCGCTGATCACGAGTGAGCGGCCCTTGTATTCAAAGCGATAGCCGAATGCAGGGTTGATCGGTTCGTGTTCGACTTCGATGGCGGTGACTTTCAACTGGCCATCGTCGAACACGATCGCGGTGCGGTCGTGCGCCTTCGTGGCCTCGCCTGCGAGTACGATGGGGTGGGCCACCATCTTCCATAATGCGGGGTCGGCGACCGCCGTGCCGTGATGCGCCGTGCGATAGACCTGATCAAGCGCGTAGGCCTCCTGGAAGCCTGCCACCACGCGCTCAACCCCTGTGGGGCCATAGACATCAAGCGGGGTCGTGCGGCCAAGCACCCAGCTGTTCATATTGAACTCGCCCAAGTCGGCGATGTGGTCAGAGTGAAAATGCGTATAGAAAATTCCGCCGATACGTGCCAGTGGCAGGCGCATCAACGCGACCTTGCCCATCGATTGTGGCCCTGTATCAACGAAGTAGATTTTGCCGCCCGCGATGACGGCAATGCAGGCCTTGGCGCGCGCGGGGTCCGGCATCGGTGACGACGAGCCGCAGACGATGGCGCGCAGTGCGTCGTCCTTGAGCAGATCGTCGCGCGTACCCCCGAGGGCCGAGGTGGCGATCCTGTCGAAAATCGCGTCCTGGACTTGCGGCACGGAATAGACGACGAGCCCGCCTGCGACGGCCAAGGCCGCGCCCGCAAAGACCAACAACATCAGCCAGCGGCCAATCATTCTCATGCAAACCCCCATTCGCTCGATTGGCCCGACCTTATGCCGCCCCAGGTCACGCCGTCTATGGGCAGTGTCCTATTAGGCGGGTTTTTTGGCTGAAAACGGCGCTCCTTTTCAGGACGAACAGGACATAGGACACTGTCCCAAAAACACTGTCCTGTTTGTCCTGTCCTATTTCTACGCCAACGCCGCCAGGTGCTCGGGTGACAGAGCCAGTTTTGTGGCGCCCATCAGCTCCTTGACCTGGGCGACACTCGTGGCGCTGGCGATCGGGGCTGAGATGCCGGGCTGGGCCAGGATCCACGCAAGCGCGATCTGGGGCAGGCTCGCGCCGCTGGCTGCCGCGATCTTGTCCATGCGGCCCAGCATCGCCAGGTTCTTTTCCACATGCTTCCTGGGCGCGCCCTGGCCGCGCGGGCTTTTGGAGAGATCATCGGCGGTGCGGTACTTGCCGGTCAGAAAGCCCGCCGCCAAGCCATAGTAGGGCAGCGCCGCGACGCCATCACGCACACACAGATCGCACATGGCACCTTCGTGCTGATCGCGCACCAGCAAATTGAACTCGTTCTGAATGACGGTGTAGGGCATGAAACCCTTGGCGATCGCCACTGCACGCGCCGCCTGCAGACGTTCGGCGGTGAAGTTTGACGCGCCCAGCGCGCGCACCTTGCCCGCGCGCAGCTGGGCATCGAAGGCGCCCGCGATTTCCTCAAGAGGTGTCCCCGTATCATCGCGATGGGCGTAGTAGAGATCGACATAGTCCGTTTGCAGCCGCGCGAGTGAGGCCTCAAGCGCCGCGGCGATCCTGGCCGGCGCCAGCCCGAAGGCCAAGTTCGCACCGTTGACCTTGGTCGCAATGCGCATCGCAGCGCGCGTTCCCCGCGCCGCCATCCAGTGGCCGAGCACAGTCTCGGACTCGCCGCCTTTGTGCCCCGGCACCCAGGCCGAATAAACATCGGCCGTATCGACCATCCGCCCGCCCCCATCGAAGAAGGCGTCGAGGATGGCAAAACTGGTGTCGCGATCGGCCGTCCAGCCAAAGACATTGCCGCCCAGCACCAGCCTGATTCCCCCGAGCGCCGGGTTTTTCGGATCGAAATTCGTTGTCATGTTCAGCACATCCCCGGTGCGGGTTATATTTGCAAAAGCCGTGATTTGGATTGAGCATTCAGGATAAGAGAAGGTCGCTGCAATTTCAAGAACAAATAACGAACTCGTAAAAAACCCGGAAATCCACCACAATCCAGGCGCTCTTGCTTTGGTAAGGAATAAGAGAAGCCGCAACGCCAAACGCCGCCACCCGCCCTGGCGCCATCGCCAAGGGGTGAGCTGGGGACGCCGCGCGGGGGAAAGGCGATCCGGTACAACTCCACGTCCCCCCATCGTCTGCAGCAGCTACGCTGCGCAGCCACTTGCCCCCGCAAGCGGGGGAAGTCCCTGCGCAGTTCTTACTGCTGCAGGGGATGGGGGCATCTGCCCCTGACGGATGCTACCGCGGACCAATCGCACATCGTGTACGTGACTTTGCAATCACTTATAGCGTCCCCCATACCCCTTAGACGGTGGACGCGAGCCACGGGTTCAACAACTGAACCCCCATCGGTTCGAAATCTGCGGTGTTGCGCGTAACGACGGTGAGCCCGTGCGTTAGCGCGGTTGCCGCGATCAGTGCATCGCCCTGGGGCCTCGGGTCGGGGACATGAAGTGCAGCACTCCGCCGCGCGATAGCAACAGTCACGGGCAAGGTTCGCTCTGCGAATGGTTGCAACACGTGGCTCTCCAACCAGGTCCGCAGCCTGACGCCCTGCGTCTCGTCCCGCCGCTCAATGCGCAAAACTCCGCGCTCAAGCTCCATCACGGTTACCACGGACAAATAAATCGCTGTCTCAGGCACGCAATCGGCCCACGCGCGCACGTTCACGTCGCACCGGCCGCGATTGCGCAGCTCGGACCAAACGTTCGTATCGACGAGATAGGTCAATCCAAATCCACCGGGCGGAAAATCGTGTTGCCCATGCGCGGCGGATCGAACTCGATGTCGTCGTCCTCGGCCTGCGCCACGGCGTCGAGCAGGCTTCGCTGCGCGCCCGCGAGCTTCTGATAGTCGGCAAAGCTGAGCAGCACATGTGCAGGACGCCCGCGATCAGTGATGATCACCGGCCCCTTCTCCGCCGCCTTTTTGGCGCCGCCCGCGTCCTGGTTGAACTCGCGGCTTGAAATGGTTGTGATGCTCACGCTGTGGCCTCCGTCGGAAAGCAACCTACCACCGCCGACGTACCAAGTCAATAATTTGTAGAAACGTTGCTACATGTCAGGGCGCAGAAATCTGCCAAGATCGAGGCTTCGCCATCTGCCAATCAACAAGCTCCGGCCTGAACTACTGACTTCAATTGGCAGAAAAACGGCGGGGAATATGTTTCATGTCACCGATATTTTCCAACTCCACGTCCCCCCATCGTCTGCAGCAGCTACGCTGCGCAGCCACTTGCCCCCGCAAGCGGGGGAAGACAGAAATTCTGGTGTCTTCCTCCGCTTGCGGGGGAAGTCCCTGCGCAGTTCTTACTGCTGCAGGGGATGGGGGGCCTCTGCCCCTGACGGATGCTACCGCGGACCAATCCCACATCGTGCACTCGCCTTTGCATTTACATGTATCGTCCCTTAAATTTCCTACCCCTCATCCGGCATGGCTCCACTACTCCTCGACCAGCCAGCGGATCACGCGGCCAATGAGGATCGAGAACATCAATCCCAGAACGGCGAGGACGATCAGGATCGTTCCAATGTATCCGGCAGGCAACAGGGACACCAGCACGGCACCCAGAATTATCAGGACCAGCACGGCGGCAAACGACAGCGTCATCGAAACGCTCCATTTTTGCACGGCGCGATTGATGGTTTGCTTCATGAAACGTCCAAATTAATTTGCTACGCCGATGCTTCCCCTAAATTGCCACTTAAGGATTGATTAGCCGTCATCATTTACGCGATGGAAACTGATCCTTAAGACCGTGAAAAGGGGTGTTGCGGTAGTCTTGGCAGTTCAACGGCCTGCGGCAGGATTATGCGCCTATTCCATAAAATCGGATCGACCCTCTTTGCGGCTTCGTTAGCCGGCACAGTTGCTAGCGCCATCGCTGTCAATTCCGTTTTTGTTCCGCAGTTTCTGGAGATGGACCGTGCGGCAGCAGCTGCAAACGCATCGCTTGTTTTTGAAGCCCTGCAAAACGACCGTGAAACAGCTGCCACGTTTGTACACGACTGGGGTCACTGGGACGAAACATTTGAGTTTTCGAATAACCTGAACAAGGGCTACATACAGCGCAATTTGAAACAGGTCGACCTCGAGACCATATTGGTCGACGAGTTTGTCGTTGCCCGGCTTGATGGCAAAATTGCATATTCCCTTCGTACCGACAGATCGAAGGACGCCGCGCCTGTCCCGTTCGCCGGTCTCACTGCCATTCCGGCCCTTCATTGGCGATCGTTGGATGCGGCAGCGAAGTCCAACAACGGCGTTACCAAAGAGGTGCATAGCGGTTTCGCGAATACGCTGGCCGGCCCCGCCATGCTTTCGATGATACCGATTACCGACTCGAACTATAGGGGGCCGGTATCGGCTGTCTTGGTTTTCGTTCGGTTGATCGACAAGGAAGTATTGCAAGCTGTTCGCGACAAGACGGATCTCGAATTTGATTTGCGCCCGGCAATGCCGGGCTACTCACCTCACGGGAAATCCATTCAAATTGGACGCCATGGTAGGACTCTGGGGTCCATCGTCTCGTGGAGTGATCATCTCGATGTCGATGTGGTCCTGAAGGACATCAATGGTAAACCTGGGTATATTTTAAGTGTCAAAACGCCGGCGCGCTTTGCCGCGCTTGCTGCAGCCACGATGTGGGTTGTGATTGGAATACTGGCGTCGATCAGCGTTCTTGGCGGAGCCGTGCTCGCAGTGTTTATGAAGCGCGTGGTGACAGCGCCGCTCGAGACAATCATGGACCATGCGAAAACCATTGCCGCGACGGGAAATTTGGACAAGAGGCTGGGGCTCACCCGGACCGACGAAATTGGATTATTGGCACAGTCCTATGACGACATGATCGGCCAATTGCGCCAGGCGCGTTTGCAGTTGCAGGAGATGAGCTTTGTCTCGGGGATGGCGAATGCGGCCGCCGACATTTTGCACAATGTTCGAAACTCCCTCAGTCCGGTTACGACTGCTACCTGGAAGGGCCGCGAGTCGCTGAAGGAACTTCGGACCGATCGCCTTGCTGCGGCCGGCGCTGCCCTGAGCGAACCTGACGCCGGCGAAGATCGTAAGTCAAAACTCGCTGTCTATGTGACCCAGTGTGCCAAGCACATTGAAGAGCGTTGCCAAGCCGCGACCGCTGAATTCAACACCATTCACACCTTCACGAGCCAAATCGAGGCCGTATTGGCTAGCCACGACGAGCAGAGCCGGGGAGTTCGACACGTCGAAACTGTGTCGCTGAAGGAGATTGTGGAAGCGGCGGCGGCCCTTACAGTAAGCGAAAGCGGTCCTGAAATCGATGTGCGCATTTCGCCGGCGCTCGATAGTGTTGCGCACATATTCGTTCAGCGCATTGTTTTGCGCCAGGTGATCGACAATCTTGTCGTCAACGCCGTTCAAGCCATCGAACGGCATAAGCCGTCACGCGGATTGATCGAGTTCGACGGCCGCGATAGTGGCGATCATGTGGAATTGACGATCACTGACAATGGTCAAGGCATCGACCAGAGTCACTTAGGCCATCTGTTCACGCGAGGGTTCACTTTACGACAAGGCAGCGGCCAAGGACTGGGGTTGCATTTTTGCGCCACAAGCCTTCAAGCCATGGGATCGACAATTGCGGTGGAGAGCGAAGGTGCCGGACGCGGCGCCTGCTTCAGCCTACGGTTTCCGTCAGCCGTCAAGTCGGGGATCGCGGCATGAGCGGCACGCAGCATCGCATTCTTGTTGTCGATGATGAGGAGGCCGTTCGCGGCGCCTTTCGGGATGCGTTGACGGCGGCTGTGGGTTCCACAACCAGCCTCGAGGCGTTGGAAAGTGAGCTGTTCGGCAAAAGCGCAAAGACAGAAACGGGTACGCCACAGTTCGATTTGACTCTGAAGTCGCAGGGTGAGGACGCCGTTGAAGCCGTGCGGCACTCGCTTGCCGACGGAAATCCGTTTGGCTTGGTCTTTCTCGACATGCGCATTCCACCGGGTATCGACGGCGCCGAAACCGCACGGCGCATACGCGAGCTTGACCCTCTGATCAACATAGTCCTGGTGACGGGATACGCCGACAATGATGTCGCGGATGTGGCGGCGCTGGTCAAACCTGCCGACAAATTGTTCTTCATTGCCAAACCATTTCAGGTGGCGGAAATCCGGCAGCAGGCTTCTGCGCTGTCGGCGCGCTGGGTTGCCGACACCGAATCGGTTCGAGCGTTGCAACAGCGAAATAGAGAGTTGCACATTGCGGTGCGCGAAGCTCAAGCCGCACGCGAAGATGCGCTTCAAGCCAGCGTGTCGAAGTCTGCGTTTCTATCCAACGTCAGTCACGAACTGCGCACACCGCTGAATGCCATTATCGGTTTCTCGGAGTTGATGTGTGGCGAGATTTATGGCCCGCTGGGCGATGAACGTTACGCGGACTATTCGAAAGAGATCAACACAGCCGGATCGAGCCTGTTGAGCTCGCTCAACTCTGTTATCGACACAGCGCGCCTGGATACCGGCAATGTGCAGCTGTGCTATGAAAGCATCAAGATTTCGCAGTGCATTGCGCTTGTGGTCAATTCGTTGGCCGAGATCTCTCAAGCGAAAAAGGTGTCGCTGCACGTCGTGCCGGGCGATGATCAATTATGTGTGCACGGCGATCCAAAACGCGTCAATCAAATTGTATTCTCGATTTTGCATAACGGGGTGAAGTTCGCGCCCGATGGAACGCAAGTCGACATTGAAGTGAAGCACGTTAATGAGTGTGTGCGCGTGTCGGTGACCGATCGTGGTTGCGGTATTTCGGCGATGTCGATCGAAGCGGCTAACCAGCCCTTTGCGAGTGATCGAGACATCTTCACGCGCAGCCATGGCGGTTTGGGGTTGGGCTTGTGGATTGCAAAGCGGCTCATGGAACTCCACAAGGGGCAGCTTGAAATTCGTTCGCGAGCAGGTTCTGGCACGACTGTCGTGCTGTCGTTTCCTGCGAGCGATCAGGCGACACGGGTGGCTTAGAGCTCGTTTCGCTCGATTGGAACCATCGGAAATGCCTGCGCGTCCCCGCGCCGTAAAGGTTCCTTCATGAAACGACCAAGCCAAATCGATGCGCCAGCACTTGCGCCTGATGCCGGCATAGTGCTTTGACGAGTGAACGGGATCACAGCTTTGCGCTCGCCCCTGTCGCAATTGCGGCCTGCATTGGCTATGCTGCGCCAGCTTTGATTGCCATCAACATGGAGCAGGTGAACATGCGGGCGCGGGTTGGATTGGTTGTTGCCTTTGCGGCGGCGTTGGGTTTGGCCGCTTGCGACGACGGCGCGGTGACGGCGGGCGGCATCGCCCGCGTGGTGTCGACGACTTCGTTTGGCATGTGCATGGGCTATTGCAAGACACGCCTTGAGATTACGGAAGGCGAGGCCGTTCTGTTGCGCGAGCCCGGTGGACGCGGCGGCACCACCCTGCCCTCGCAGCGCTTCACGGAAAAACTCTCACCTAGCCAGTGGCAGGAGATCGCACGCCTCGCCGAAGCGGCCAAGTTCGACGGTCTGCCTGCCGTCATCGGCTGCCCCGACTGTGCCGACGGTGGCGCGGAGTCTTTGTCAGTGACGGGCGCTGGCGGCAGCAAGACTGTCAGCTTTGAGTACGGCGCCAAGGTCGAGGCGCTGCAGCCACTGCTGGACCGCGTGCGGGAGTTGCGGCTGGGGTTGACGCCGAAGGGTTAAACCTTTTTGGTAGCGCTTCGATTTCATCGTAACCACAGGAACCACCCCCATGAATCCGAACAAGGCGCTTTGGGAAAAAGGCGACTTCACGCGTATTGCGCAAGCCATGCGGAACAGCGGTGAGGCGCTGGTCAAATCGATCGGTGTCACCAAGGGCCTCAAGGTTCTTGACCTGGGTTGCGGCGACGGCACGACCGCGCTACCGCAAGCACGGCTGGGTGCCGACGTTCTGGGCGTCGACATCGCGGCCAATCTGGTCGCGGCCGGCAACAAGCGCGCCAGGGACGAAGACCTCAGCAACTGCAAATTCCAGGAGGGCGATGCCTCGGACCTGCGCGACCTTAAGAACGACAGCTTTGATCTGGTGGTCAGTATTTTCGGTGCCATGTTCGCGCCCCGGCCTTTCGATGTGGCGAAGGAAATGGTGCGGGTCGCAAAGCCTGGCGGGCGCATCGTCATGGGCAACTGGATCCCCAACGACCCGACCCTGGTGGCGCAAATTCTGAAAACCAGCGCCGCCTATTCGCCGCCGCCGCCCGAAGGCTTCATCAGCCCGATGACCTGGGGGGTGGAGAGCAACGTCGTCGAACGCTTTGCCGGCGCTGGCATTCCTGCGGCCAATTTGTCGTTCCTGCGCGACAGCTACACCTTCGAATATCCGGGTCCGCCGTCGAAGCTTCTGGAGGCCTTCAAAACCTATTACGGCCCCACGATGAACGCCTTCGAAGCTGCGGAAACAAACGGCAAGGCCGCCGAGCTGCACCGCGAACTGGACGATCTGTTCAACCGCCAGAACAAAAGCCCGGACAAGGAGCAAACTTCGATCCCAGCCACGTTCTTGCGCGTGACGGTCAAGGTTGCGTAGCGCTATAATGTAAACACTGGGGTGCGGGAAATGACGACAGGAACAGTTGCTGTAGCGGACGATGCCGGGGGGCGCAGTTACGGCACGCCTGCCTATCGCGGCTTTGTGCTGATCCTGCTCACCCTCGTCTACACGCTCAACTTCATCGACCGGAACCTGCTTTCCGTCATCGCGCAGCCCGTCATTACCGCCTTCAACCTCAGCGACAGTGAATACGGATTTTTGAACGGCCCGCCCTTCGCGATCTTCTACGCGCTGATGGGCATCCCGATCGCGATCGCGGCCGACCGCTATAATCGCGTTGTGATCATCGCGATTTGCATCGCGATCTGGTCGCTGATGGCGGCCCTTTGCGGTTTCGCCACCAGCTTCATGTTCCTGCTGGTCGCGCGCATCGGTGTTGCCATCGGCGAGGCCGGCTGCACGCCGCCGGCGAACTCGATCATCGGCGACTATTTCAAACCGGGCAGCCGCGCCAACGCACTGGGCATCTATGCCATGGGCGTCACCATCGGCGCCGCCTTGGCCAACGCCTTCGGCGGCCCGATCGCGACCGGCCTTAGCGGCACGGCTGTCGAGCAGTGGTTGCAAACCTACGGTATGGCGGCTCTCTTCCCCATCAACTGGGCCGACGTCGAGGGCTGGCGCGTTGCGTTCGTCGTCATCGGTGCGCCGGGGCTGATCGTGGCGCTCATCGTGCTTTTCACCATCAAGGAACCGCCGCGCGGCTTTTCCGATCCGCCGGCGATGGAGCGCCGCGCCGGCGCCGGCCTTCGCGAAACATTGCGCGAGCTCTCCTCCAAACCCACCTTTTGGGTCATGGCGCTGGGGGCCGCCCTCACCGCGCTCGTCGGCTACGGCCTGGCAGGCTTTCAAGCGCCCATGGCCCAGCGCATCCACGGCATCAGCCCCGGCCAATTCGCCCTGGAGTTTGGTGTGCCACTGTCGCTATGCGCGGCGGCCGGCACTTTCATCGGCGGCTATGCGACGGAGAAACTATCGCCGCGCTATCCCACGGCGGTCGCCTGGCTTCCGGCCTTGGGCCTTTTGTTGTCGATCCCCTTCTACCTGCTGGGCTTTTTCACGCCCACGGCACGCATCTTCGACGTTGGGCTGGTCTTGTGGGGCATCGCTGCAACCCTGCACTTCACCTATCTGGGCGCGCAATACACGATCGGCCAAGGCGTCGTGTCGACGCGCTCGCGCGCTTCGGCGATTGCGATCCTGCTTTTGATTGTGGCCCTCATCGGCAACGGACTGGGCCCTCTGATCGTGGGCTGGCTCAGCGACATGTTCATGAGTATGCAACTCGCCCAGCACGGCATGGAGGGCACGCTCACCAACGAAATGTGCCGCTCGAAAGACCTGCTCGCCCAAATGCCCGAAGCACAGAGGGCAATCTGCACGGCCGCCTACGGCGAGGGTCTGCGCCAGTCGATGGCGGTGACGGCGCTGTTCTTCATCCCCGCCGCCGCATGCTTTTGGCTGTCGTCGCGGACGTACAGTAAGGATTTGGTGGCGCGGGGTTGAGGTTTCAGGCGAGGGGTCGCACTTGGGGTTCGCGTTCGAAAAATCGCCGGGCGGCCGCTGTGATGAAGTCTTTGCCCAAACCGGTGACGCCGTCGTCCGCCTTGACGCCGGCCTTGTCGAGCAGCGCCTTGGCGCCGTCGCTGGCGCCGATGGCCTTGAGGTGTCCGAACGCATCCATCACGAACTGAACGGCGGCGGCGTCTTTCGCAAGCGCCTGCGCGCCCTCGGGCGATAGCACCAAGGCTACCGCGTCGAACATGATTGACGGTGTCCCCGCAAGCTGTGCATCATTTCCCGCGCTATTTTGGCGAGGATGATCGCCCGGCACGCCCGGCGCCGGCCGAACCGGGTCAGTTGCGTGCGGACAAGAGTTGCGGCGTCATCCTGGTTGTCGAGGACGAGGATCGCTTGCGCGAAGTGACGGTGGCGAGCTTGAGCGAGCTGGGATACAAGGTCATTCACGCCGCGAGCGGCAATGAATCTTTGCTCCTGCTCGATGCCCATCCGGAGATCGGCTGTCTCTTCACCGATATCATGATGCCGGGCATGAACGGGCGCGACCTCGCCAATGAGGCTCTGAGGCGGCGGCCCGATCTCAAGGTTCTCTACACCTCGGGCTACGTCGGCGATGCGGTCGAGGATGGGGTGCTGGATTCCCGCGTGAACTTTCTGGCTAAACCCTACGCGCTGGATAACTTGGTGCTCAGACTGCGCAGCGCGTTCGGCGCGACGGGATGAGTTCACTGGGAAGCGCGGGGAAGATTTCCGGGGGCACTTTAGTCAGGCGCTCTTTGCACCGTGACCGCGCATTGCGCGGCGCGATCTATGGTCATTGCGGCAAATCGCGAGAGCGCGGCGGCGTCAAGGCCGGGGTACATCAGCGTGCCTGCCACGTCTTTTGCCTGCGCCATGACGCTTTGGCTGATCTCGGAAACGCGACGCCTGATCAGCGGCACGCCCATCCCGGCGCCGGCGGCAAAGGCGGCCCAGCCCTTTGCGTCCATCTCGCCCAGCGTAGCGCGTTTGCCGATCTTCATGGCAAGCTTCGGCGAGAGTTCGGGATAGGCCACCGTCGCCAGCAGATCATAGAGCGGCGCCAGACGTGCGCCCTGCGCTTCGTAAAGGATCGAGAAGTTTTTTCCGTGCGCGTCGGCGTTCCCGGCGATCAGATTGAATATCACGGCATCGAGTAGCTTCAACACATCGACCGCAGGTCTGGCGGCGACTCGGCGGAGCAGTTCGAAGCAATCCTTGAAATTGGGGCCGCCTTCGCTCGCATATTTGGTTTCAGCCGGTACGCCCAGCGCCTGGCAGAAGTCTTCTTGATGAATACGGCACACGCCACCGTCGCCGTCGCGCGACCTGTCATAGCGTTGAACGAGCAGAAAAGGGCGCTGCCGCACAATGCGCGGTTCAACCAGCGCGACGTCGAGACCGGCGGCTGCGGCGAGGCGCATGACAAAGGCTTCGTTCTCAGTCGTGGCCGCGAAGCGGGCGATCGGGGGCTTGAGAATATGCGTGGTCGGCTGGCCCGGCGCAGGCAGTGCGACGGCGCCGCTAACCAGAACCACCGGCACTTTCGATTGCGCGCCGGCAAGCGACAACCGCAACCCCGCCTCTCCAGCGAGCAATGGGCGCAGCGGCAACGCGTCCAGCACCGAGATGAGTCCCGCCTCATCGAGCGGGATCGCGCGCTGATTGAGGTCAGGCGCGGATGGCCTCTCGCCGGGTGGCAAAAGCTGGAGCGCTCCGGCGACATCGCCACCAAGCCGGTCGAGCAGCGCGAAATCATTGCCGGGTGAAACGCCGAGAGCTTGCGCTGCCGCATCGCGCTGGCGCTCTTCCGGCAAAAGCCCGCCGAAAAACGGGCGGCACTCGCGACGATTATAGGTGTCCCCGCGTTTTGGCAGAGAGGCCGACAAAGGTGGGGCATCGGGAAGTGCCAGCCACTCCGGCGCATAGGCAAAGCCCAACTCGCCATGGCGGTTTTGCGTGAGCTGACCCACCAGGCGGCTGTTCCACCAGACATCCAGCGCGCGCACCGGCATTATGTCGCCTTGTCCCGAGACTTGGGCGGCGCCGTGATCTCGAATGAACATCCCAGCGCGGCGAGCACTTGCAACGTCTTGCCGATTTGCGCCGTCGGTTTGCCCGCTTCCAAATCGACGATAAAGCGCAGGCCCACACCCGCGGCACCGGCAAGTTCGTCCTGGCGCAAGCCCGCAGACTTGCGGGTTGTACGAACAATGTCGCCGATCTCGGCGGGCGTAGGCGGTCGCTTGGGCATCATATTTACCGAACGGGAATATACAGTGGATTTCTGAATGTTGTCTAAAGGCATTTCCCGCTCGGGAAATATTTCAATGGAACCAGCCGAAAAGCGCCGATTATTACCGCTCGGGAATGCTGGTCCGTGCGTTTGTGCCTATCCGAAACACGCTGCGAGGTTGCCCATCCATGCCTTCAGATTGTCCTTCATCGCCAGCGGCGTCGCGCCGTGACGCACGATGATGAGGTCGCGGCCGGGTGCTATGAGTGTGTATTGGCCCTCATAGCCGTTGGCGGAAAACGAGCCTGGGCCAGCGAAGTCCAGCCACCAATGCGCACCATAACGATTGCTGTCCACGCCCGCCTGCTGGAACGTGGGCCGGCGCGCGTAGTCGACCCAACTTTCCGGCAAAAGGCGCCGCCCCTCCCACACGCCGTCGCGCAAATAGAGCAAACCGAAGCGGGCAAAATCGCGCGCGCTCATGAAACAATAGCTCGAGCCGATGAAGGTGCCCGCCTTGTCGAACTTCGGAATGGCCGAGGTGATGCCCAGCGGCTGGAACAGCCGCTCTCGCATGAAGCGCTCGAAATCGGGGCCATAGGCGTCGAGCGCCCGCGAGGCGATCCGGCTGACAATGTTTGTCGTGCCACTGGCATAGGACCAATATGTCCCCGGCGCGTGCTCCAACGGCTGCGCCGCGGCATAGGCCGCGACGTCGTCCTTGCCTTCCTGAAAGAGCATCGCAATCACGTCGGACGAGCCGCCACTGGGCGCGTAGTCCTCGCTGAATTTGAGCCCGCTCGACATGCGCAGCAGTTGATCGAGCGTAATCGCCGAGCGCGCATCGCCTGCCCATTCCGGAACATCGGCCGGCGCGTGAATGTCAAGCTTGCCGTCCTTTGCCAGCAAGCCTACCAGCGCCTGCGTGATGCTCTTGGCCTTGGACCAGGAATGATGCGTGCTCGCGGCGTCAAAGCCTTCGCCATAGCGCTCAAACGTGATGCGCCCGGCCTGCACGATGAGCAGCGCATGCGTTTCACCCAGCGTCGCCGTCATCTTGGGCGCGAATGCTTCGGCGACGAGAGCATCGAAGGCGGTGCTATCGACGTGGCGGAGTTCGCCCACCGGCCAATTCTGCGTGGGCCAAGGCGTGTCGAGATGTTGCGGCGGAAGCGGTGGAAGTGACATCAACAGACCTCAGAAATTCGGTGATCGAAATCCAACTGCACGTTACCGGAAGGGGTTCAAAAGCCGCACACCGGTCCCGTCGAAATCGGCCGTGTTGCGGGTCACAATCGTCAAATCGTTCACCAGGGCGATGGCTGCGATCTGCTTGTCGAGTTCGTGGTCGGCGCGCGGGACACGCAGGCGCCCCCAAACCTGGGCCGTATTTGCATCGAAGGCCAAGATGTTGTCCCCGAATTGCTCCAGCACTATTGTCAGCCAAACCTCGAGCAAGTTTGCTTGAGATGCATCACCCCGATGGCGAATGAGCTCGACGCCCCGGCGCAGTTCGCCAACTGAAACAGACGACAGGTACATAGGCTCGTCCGCAGCGGAGGCATGAGCGAAAAAATCTGCCACACCGGAATTTGCGTTTGCCTTTTTCCGGGCCTCGCTCACAACATTGGTGTCAATCAAATACACGTGGTGCTGCCCTTGCGGAACCGACCCGTTCGAAATCCGCATCGACGCCGACCTCGGGAATTGAGGCCAGCACCTCGGCGAAGCTTCGCCTTCGGGGACGCATAAGGGCCGCTGCCAGGATCTGCCGATGTTCCGCTTCGGCGCTGCGCCCATGGGCGCCTGCCCGCTCTTTCAGCGCCCGAACCAGCTCGTCCTCGACACCGCGTACCAGCAAATCAGCCATAAAACTCTCCTGAACACTATGATATCGATGATATCATTTTTCCTGCAACTTGCAAGGCCAGAAATCAACCGCTTCCAGCCGACTCTGCTTTCTTCAGGTCAGCAAAGTGCCGGCAGGATGCCGGCGCTCCTAGGGCACTTTACCGCTCGATGTTGTATTCGATCGTGACCACCACGCGCGCTGTCTTTGAGATTGTGCTTTTGTCGTAGGTGCCGCCGTAGCCGTAATCGCTGGAGTCGATGCTGGCGCCCGCCGGCAGGATGTAGAACGCCCCTTGTGAGGCCGAGCGCATTGCGCCCACTGTGGCGTTGCCGTTCCGGGCGAATTCCAGTGCGCGCTTTTGAGCGTTTTGCGTGGCAGCGCCGATCAGCGACATCTTGATATCCTCCAGGTTCGAGACCAGGAACGATGGATCCTCAAAGCGTACCGGATGACCCTCGCCCTCGAATTGCAGAATTGCTTTGTGTGCCGCTTCGACGCCCGGCAAGTTTTTGCTGGTGATGAGTACGTCTTGGGCGGCATTGAAGCCGCGCTGCACCGAACGCGTACGTCCGCCC
>JAWXBO010000107.1:0-2565 GCA_034440175.1 Alphaproteobacteria bacterium | reverse complement strand
TTGTGGTGGTGAACACGGGCAGCCAACGGGTAAGCTATCTGAGCCCGACTTTACCCGGTTCGGTCCATGACAAGGCGCTGGCCGATCATGCCAAAATCGACTATCCGAAAGCCGCGACCCTGCGCAGCGACACCGGCACTTGCATCCGGTGCAAGTGTCTCGGGTTTCTGGGCCACAAACCCAATGTACATGAGCATCTCCAGCCGAAAAAAAATCCAAGAAGTCGCCGCTAACGCCCGGCGACAAACGGCGCAACCGCAAGCTAGCGCGCGTGCGGGTGCGCGTGGAACATGCCATTGCTGGGATCAAGATCTGTCGGATTGCCAAAGACCAGTTCCGTAACACGACGGAAGGATTATCCGATCGGGTCATGCAGATTGCTTGTGGGTTGCACAACCTGCGCGTCAACCGCCGCGCTCGGCGCCACAAAAACTCGGACGCTTATTTTCGATAGAGTCTATTTTCTTAAGAGCTATATAATGGGCTGGACGCCTATAGTTCACTGTAGGGCGGCAGCAGACCAGCATGACCCAAATGCAGTCAAAGAACGGGACTTCTTCGCTGGCCGCCCCCGCGGGGGCGGCCAGCGAAGAAGTCGTGGCGCGGCCGACCCGCCGCCGGATTAGCGCGACCCACAGGCTACCATCCTGCAGGAAGCCGACCACTGCGCCGCCTGGCGAGTTGGGGCGCCGCCGCGATGCGACGGGCTGTATTTGTCGCACCTCGCCGCCTTGGCGCAAGCAGCTCGAGGCCAGCAGGCTGGCCGCCTTGCCGGCCAAGAAGCCGGGCCGATGGCCGATCCGGCCGTTGAAGAACTGGCGCGGCTGCAGCGCGAGAACGCCAGGCAGCAGACCAGGCTTGCGAGCCAAAGAAGAAAGCGTTGCCGTCCTGCGCCGGATGTGGGAAAACCTCACGTCCGGTTCGAGGTGGCAGAGGATAGAAACTAGTGTCCTCTAGCGCAAATCGCGCACCGACCAATGTGTGGATTTGCCTGAAAAACAAGGCGATTCCGCCCGCAGAGCCGTTGCAGAACTTATTCTGCACGACACTAGGACATGCCAGAGGGACTGAGCCACTCTCAGTGCAAACGGAGAGCAACATGTGTGTCTTGCCTACGTATCAAGCGTCATCCCCGGACCCTACCATCCGACGCCGCTTCGCGCGGGTCTAACGGGTCTGCCTGGCGAAATTGCGTGCCGTTCAAGCGAGTCTTTTTCGCGAAGTCCGCGCGGCGGGTGATGCCAGCCGTTAGGACTATGCGCCAATGGCGTTCGTATTGAGAGGGCGGTTCGAAGTTTTGATCGCGCCAAGCACGCGGTCAGGCCGACCACTGCCGCGACCGAATAGGAGGCAACCAATGAACACAATCACCACGAAAGACGGCACGCTGATCTACTACAAGGATTGGGGCAGCGGACAGCCCGTGGTCTTCAGCCATGGCTGGCCGCTGAGCGCGGACGCCTGGGAAGACCAGATGGTGTTTCTGGGCGCCCGTGGATACCGCTGCATCGCCCATGACCGCCGCGGCCATGGCCGATCGAGCCAGCCTTGGAATGGCAACGAAATGGACACCTACGCCGACGACCTCGCGACACTCGTGGAAACGCTCGACCTGAAGAACGCGATCCATGTCGGCCACTCCACGGGCGGCGGAGAGGTCGCCCGCTATATCGGCCGCCACGGCACCAAACGCGTGGCTAAGGCTGTGCTGATCGGCGCGGTACCGCCGCTGATGTTGAAGACGGCCGCCAATCCCGGCGGCTTGCCGATCGACACGTTTGACCAGATCCGCGCTGGCGTGCTCGCCGACCGCTCGCAATTCTTCAAGGAACTCAGCGCGCCGTTCTATGGCGCGAACAGGCCAAATTCCAAGGTCTCGCAGGGGCTGCGGGACTCGTTCTGGCTGCAAGGGATGCTGGCAGGTTTCAAAGGTGTCATCGATTGCATCAAGGCCTTTTCCGAGACAGACTTTACTGAAGATCTCAAGAAGTTCGACGTTCCGACACTCATCATGCACGGCGACGACGACCAGATCGTACCTATCGGCGCGTCAGCCATGCTCTCGTCCAAGATCGTCAAAGGATCCACACTGATAGTCTATCCAGGCTTGCCGCACGGCATGTGCTCTACCCAGAAGGACCAGATCAACGCCGATCTGCTTGCATTCCTCCGGGCCTGACGACCGATTTGGCGCCGCGCCGATGTTTCATCGAATCAGCGCCGAGGGGTGGACTTGGATATCGTTTCTCGAAGCTCGAAATTGTCGAATCTGAGAGAGGGATGAATCGCTAACGGCAATTGAATCTAAATGCGCTTCGTAATTCCCTGACCAACTGCGGGACGATAAGGGGATCATCGATCAACCCGCCAGCCGGTGAATAATGGATAGAGTCTTGTCTTCACCGATTTTGGTGAATAATTGTAACTACTTGTAACTGCTCAGGCATATTTCCAAGAAAATACTGGATGTGCGAATTCCCCGGCATTTTTGCAACTTTTCAACTGCGCGCCAGGCCGACGGGAATGGCGCATATGATGCTGGTATGCGGTTTTCGGCCATATTTG
>JAWXBO010000106.1:0-16852 GCA_034440175.1 Alphaproteobacteria bacterium | reverse complement strand
GTCCGTGACGACTTTGAAAGGCTTGCCGCCTTCGGACTTTTCAGGACGCGCGGCCTTGCCGAAGCCCCCGCCGCGATGTTCGTGCCGCACAAGGCCGCGCGTCCTGAAAAGTCCGAAGGCGGCAAGCCTTTCAAAGTCGTCACGGACATGACGCCTAAAGGCGACCAGCCTGCGGCGATTAAGGAACTCGTCACAGGCATTCGCAACAATGACCGTGACCAGGTCCTGCTCGGCGTCACCGGCTCGGGCAAGACCTTCACGATGGCCAAGGTCATCGAAGCAACACAGCGCCCGGCGCTCATCCTCGCGCCCAACAAAACGCTGGCCGCCCAGCTCTACGGCGAGATGAAAAGCTTCTTCCCCGAAAACGCCGTCGAGTATTTCGTCTCCTACTACGACTACTACCAGCCCGAGGCCTACGTCCCGCGCACCGACACCTATATCGAAAAAGAATCCTCGATCAACGAACAGATCGACCGCATGCGCCACTCGGCGACGCGCTCGGTGCTGGAGCGCGACGATGTCATCATCGTGGCCTCCGTCTCGTGCATCTACGGCATCGGCTCGGTCGAAACCTACACCGCCATGACCTTTTCCGTCGAAACCGGCAAACGTATTTCGCGCAACGACCTGCTCGCGAATTTGGTAGCCCTGCAATACCGGCGCAACGACGCCAGCTTCACCCGCGGCGCCTTCCGCGTGCGCGGTGACACAGTGGAGCTCTTTCCGGCGCACTACGAAGACAGCGCCTGGCGCATCACGCTGTTCGGCGACGAAGTCGAGTCGATCCAGGAATTCGATCCGCTAACCGGGCACAAAACCGGCGACCTCGAAGCGATCAAGGTCTACGCCAACTCCCACTACGTCACCCCGCGCCCGACCTTGAACCAGGCCATGAAAGGCATAAAAAACGAACTGCGCGTCCGCCTCGACGAACTGCAACGTGAAGGCAAACTGCTCGAAGCCCAGCGCATCGAACAGCGCACGCTCCTCGACCTCGAAATGATGGAAGCCACCGGCTCCTGCCCCGGCATCGAAAACTATTCGCGCTGGCTGACCGGCCGCAAACCGGGCGAGCCGCCGCCGACCCTCTTCGAATACATTCCCGACAACGCCCTCGTCTTCGCCGACGAAAGCCACGTCACCATCCCGCAGATCGGCGGCATGTACCGTGGCGACTTCCGCCGCAAGTTCACATTGCAGGAATACGGCTTTCGCCTGCCCTCGTGCATGGACAACCGCCCGCTGAAATTCGAGGAGTGGGACGCGATGCGCACCCAAACCGTCTGCGTCTCGGCAACGCCCGGTCCATGGGAGATGGAGCGCACCGGCGGCGTCTTCGTCGAGCAAGTCATCCGCCCCACCGGCCTGATCGATCCGCCGGTGATCATCCGCCCGGTCGAACATCAGGTCGACGATCTCGTCGCCGAATGCAAGGAAGTGGCGCTCAAAGGATATCGCATCCTCGTCACCGTGCTGACGAAGAAGATGGCCGAAGACCTCACCGAGTATCTGCACGACCAAAACATCCGCGTCCGCTACATGCACTCCGACATCGACACCTTGGAGCGCATCGAGATCATCCGCGACCTGCGCCTCGGTGCCTTCGACGTTCTCGTCGGCATCAACCTGCTGCGCGAAGGTCTCGACATTCCAGAATGCGCGCTTGTCGCAATTCTCGACGCCGACAAGGAAGGCTTTCTGCGCTCAGAGACTTCGCTGGTGCAAACCATCGGCCGCGCCGCTCGCAACATCGACGGCCGCGTGATCCTCTACGCCGACAAGGAAACCAATTCGATCAAGCGTGCCATCGCCGAGACCTCGCGCCGTAGAGCCCGCCAGGACGAATACAACAAGGCCAACAACATCACCCCCGAAAGCGTGCGCAAATCGATCGGCGACATCATCAAGAGCCCGTACGAGCGCGACCACGTCACTGTCGACATCGGCGACAAGGGCCTACCCCATCTCATCGGCCACAATCTGCGCGGCCACATCAAAGACCTCGAAAAGCGAATGAAAGAGGCAGCCAGCGATCTGGAATTCGAAGAAGCCGGCCGCCTGCGCGACGAAGTCAAACGCCTGCAAGCCACAGAACTCGCCATCGCCGACGATCCGTTCGCAAGACAAGAGGCGGTCGAATACGCCACAGAAGAAGCCCTCAAAGGCCGCACGCCAAGAAAACAACAAACCCGCTCAACCGGAGGCCGCCCCGGCACCCACGCGTTCAAGGGGCGCAGGCGCTAGCTGGTCAAAATCACGTATTGCGTCTTGTATATCCTATATGATATAAACTTGCAGTGTCTTGGACCGTCGAATTCTTAAACGAAACCGCACGTGATGAGTTGAGGGCGCTGCCCGACGATAGTCGCGCGCGGTTTGAGCGCATTGTCGCCCTCATCAGTGTCAAGGGGTTGTCACAACTGCGCGAACCTTATGTGAAGCACCTTGAAGGCAAGCTTTGGGAGATGCGCATGAAGGGGAAGGATGGAATCGCCCGGTCGATTTATGTCGCTGCAACTGGACAGAGAGTCGTCATCCTGCATAGCTTTATGAAGAAAACGCAGAAGACGCCGCAATCCGCGCTCGAAACAGCACGCACCCGCGCCAAGGAGGTGGAATGAAGAAGAAGAAGCAACCCGGCTATCGGCCCATACCGGTTGAAAAGAGTTTCGCGGAGTGGAGGAAGCACCCTTCTTATGTGAAAGCTTATGAAGCGCTCGCCGACGAATTCGCTGTCGCCGAGGCGCTGATCGACGCACGCGCTAAGGCGAACCTGCGCCAAGAGGACGTCGCACGCCGGATGAAAACGTCACAGACGGCGGTCGCTCGACTGGAAAGCGGCCGCAGCAATCCCTCTCTGAGCACCTTGCGAAGATACGCCAAGGCGACTGGCACCGAACTCAAAGTCACCTTTCAATCAGCCAAGAATTGAGGCGCTACTTCATGAAATGCTTCCTAATGAGTGCGTGCATCGTTTTAGTCGCCGGCTGCGCCACCGCTCAGCCACCCACCGCCGCTGACGCATTCATCGCCAGCCTCAAGCAGCTCTGCGGCAAGTCCTTCCCCGGCAGACTTGTGACCACTGACCCGGCGGACAAAGATATGGCCGGGCAAAAGCTCACCATGGGCGCAGTCGCCTGCACCGCCGAAGGCGTCGCCATTCCGTTCGCCGTCGGCGACAACCGCTCGCGCAACTGGCACATCACGCGCACACAGGACGGTGTGCGCCTGAAGCACGTGCACACGCACGACGACGGCAGCGAAGACAAAGTCTCGCGCTACGGCGGCGACACCGCCGATGCGGGCACCGCAACGCGGCAGGAATTCCCCGCCGACCAATTCTCGAAAGACTTGTTCCTCGCCAACAAGCTCGAGCGCTCGGTCACCAATGTCTGGGCGGTTGAAATCGTGCCGGGACAATTGTTCGCCTACGAACTGCGCCGCGCCAATCGCTTCTTCCGCGTCGAATTCGATCTCAAGCCCGCACAATAAAAAACGGGCGCCCCGAAGGACGCCCGTGTCTCAATTCATGTCTCGGAGAGCTTACCCGCCGACGACAATCGCGCCGTAATCCTGCGTATTGAACGCTGGCCCGTTGCGATCATTGTCCTGCTTCGTGCCTTCAACGCCGAAGTGGAACGTGATGCCGACTTTGACGGTGTGAACCTGCTTTTCGACATTGTCGGTTCCGAAGTTGTCATTGAAATCTGTGTCGCGGCCTTCATAGGCGACCCACAGGCTAAGCGGCTCTTTTTCTTCTGGCCAATATTCAGCCTTCGCGCCCCAATGTAAGACATCAACGTCAACAGCGCTTTCGAACGCTTCGCCCGAGATGAACCCGACATTTGCTGTCACTGCGACTTTCGGGGTTGCATACCAACGCACTTCAGCGTTCGCGAACCAAGCACTGTTCAGGAAGAGATCATCTGGAACTTCAGGGGAATCATTGGAGTCTGAATCCAAGTATCCACCGCCGAGACCGAGCGTGATGTTGTTCCAGTAATACTGGCCCTCGGCTCCCACGAAATAATACTGGGCCGAAACCTCCTCTTCAAGATCCGCACCAGCTGCAACGCCAGCGCCTCCGAAAATGCCGAGCGCGCCGCGGTCCGAACGATAGTACAAATGCGCAGCGCCTTGGAACCCTGCATCGCGATCAAGCGAACCTTCGCCGCCTTCGTCAACAAAGCTGCCAGTGCCCAAAACATTGAGCTGCAGGTTAATATTGTTCGTGAATGCGACGTTTACATTCGCGTCGCCGCTGATTGACGCAAACGAATCGTCGAAAAGCGAATACCCAAGCACCTCTTCGAAATTATCGTCTTCAAACGTCTGCCCAACTGCCAGGCTGACATTGCCCGTAAACTTGTTCGCACCCGCAACCGCGCTGACGCCCGTGAGCACCAACGTCACAATTGCTGTTCCGGCCATGCCGGCTACTTTCCAATTCATTAAGGCCTCCATTTACCCAGGGGATGTAGAAATTGAGATTGCTGTCCGTTGGGCTGTTGTTAGTCACTTTTGGCCAACGGAAAAGGCCGGGGACAATCACATGGGCCAATTCACGAAGTAAAGGATGAATCTACTACTCAAATAAGACAAATTGACTGTGAGTAAGACTGCAGCAATACTGTCACTATATATAGTTAATTTCTACGTTCGGAGTAATCCTTTAGGATAGGGCTTCGCCTCACGCGATATACTAATCAAAAGGCACACCACAAAGCCAAACGAGCATAAAGTTCCAAAGGCACGCTAGCGTTGCACCTCGGATCGATTTACTATGGCCTCTCGACGCCAAAAAACCGGCGCGGATCTGACGTGGGGGCACCTTGGACGAAGTTTTCAATACCATGTTGGCGCTCGTCGATAGCGCCGCACAGCTTCACTGGGCTGTGATTGCAAGCGCTACGCTCGGCCTCGTGCTGATCGCGTCTGTGTTCCAGTATTGGCGCCTCAAACAAAGATTTGGCGAAACCGAAGCTCACCTTTTGGACCGCTCCATCGGCGCCCACAGCCGCAACTGGACCGCCACCGCGCTGAACCTGGAGAAGAAAGCGCAAGAGCCGGGAGAGGTCGCACGCTCGAGCGCGCTGACCTATCTGCATCTTTTGGATGAGGCCGCAGAAGCCTGGCTAAAGGGCAGCCAATGGCAAGACGCACAGCGTGTCATTCAACGCTTGCTCATCGAGTGCTGCCACACCATTGGCACGCCGGGCTTTGGTGAAAATGAATTTCGCGCCGCCGCCGATATCATCGAGCAGCGGCTTTCAACCTATGCCGATCTGTCCAAGGCCGCCAACGAAGCCCCTGAAAACGCCATCCGCTTTTTGTGGGAACTGGACACGATGTTGTCGATCCTCGACCAACCGGCCCGCATCACCCAGTTGCGCAGTCAAATCACAGCGACACGATACGCCGTGGACAACAAAACTCCCAAGCCCCGCGCGAAGGCTTCTTAAACCAGACTTGAATTGAGATACGCGGCCAGTTCTTTCGAATTGGGCTTTTGTTCCTGCAAGATCAAAATCACGCGATGAATCTGCGCATCGTTTACGCCGTACTTCTTCATCTTGGCGATGTGGGACGGATCACGCAAATGCGCCGCCAGCTCCATGGGCCCCAGCGTCGAAAAATTATTGATCGATCCTTTGATCGCTTTGAGCAACTTGCCATTGCTTGCCATCTGCGCACTCCTTCATTCGCTACATGCAGCAACCTTACTGCATCGCCGGGCAACTTGCGAACCGGCACTTCCCCTGATGAGGGAGTTTGCGCTATCCACCGCATCCGGCACGCGAAAAGCGCTGCACTTTCAGGTTCAATTGTGTAACTATGGCCAACGAAACAAAGTTTTTGGGGGACATCACATGCCGCACGAACTCCTGGCCACCCTAGGCCGCATCATTTTGGGCCTGTATTTTTTAGCGGCAGGTGCCGGAAAAATGTTCGATCCCGACCCGATGACGCAGATTGCTCAAATGACGGCCAACGGCATCCCCGCTGGCGAACTCATGTTCATGCTCGCCGCCGCATGTGAAACGATTGCCGGTCTGTGCTTCATCATCGGCTTGCATGTGCGCCTCGTTGCCGTGCTTCTCGCGATATTCACCGTCCTCGTTTCAGTGAAACTGCACGCCTTCTGGCTTGAACCCGAAGGCCACGAGAAACTGGTGCAAATGATTATGTTCCTCAAGAACATGGCCACGATGGGTGGCCTTCTTGCCTTCGCAGGCTTCGGTTCAGGCCCCGCAGCCATCGACCGGCTCTACGGAAAGTAGCGACAAAAATTATCTGGAATTCGCGCTCGTAAAAGGCAGCCCCAGCGTGCGTGCATAGGCCTTGATGGCGTCCTGCACAGGCGTGCTGGCGACCAGCGCCCGCATGCGATAGCGCAAATCGCTTTGATCTGTCCCGGGCTTCGATGGATCGGCGTAAAGCTGTGCCGTCAGAATGGCCGACGCGCGCAAGGCCGGACGCTCGAACATCGACGCCAACACCAGGGCGGCCTTCTCCTGCTCCCCGCTGCACACATAGGCGTCCAGCAACGCCGCACGCGGCGCATCGTTCATGATCTCAAGTGAGGTCAAAGCCGCGTCGCGACGGGCCGCCCAGCCAAGATCATGCGCGGCACACACCGTTGTCGCCAAAGCCGGCGCCAATTTGGCGGCGTCACCAAGTGTACCCAGCAACTGCAAAGCACCTTCGTCGTCGCCAGTCATCTCAAGCAACTCGGCAATCGCAACACGCAGCGCTACCGGCAGCGATACTTCCTCTTTCAGCAACTCACGCGCCGTACGCCGCGCCGCCCAGGACTCGCCCTGATCGGCGTAAGCATAGGCAATTTCAAGCCGCAACGCCGGACCTGCCGCCCGCTTTTCGCTTC
Source organism: Alphaproteobacteria bacterium (assembly GCA_034440175.1). Classification (GTDB taxonomy): domain Bacteria; phylum Pseudomonadota; class Alphaproteobacteria; order Micropepsales; family Micropepsaceae; genus SZUA-430. The sequence goes on along the minus strand of JAWXBO010000106.1, from coordinate 9,963 downwards.
GCGCCTGTTCCACCGCGTGCAGCCCCAGCCGCACCGCTTCATCAGCCCTGCCCACCACGCGCAGCGCCCGCATCAATTCAAGCCAATCCGCCGCAGTCAGTGACTTTTGCTCAAGACGCGCCTGTACGCCCCGTTCGACGCGGGCAACCAACGCCCCCGGGGCCATCAACGCCCGCACGGCTTGTTGTTCCCACAAAGGCGAAAATGATTTGTCGGTCAGCAAAATACTGAGGATGCCTGGCGCCTCCAGCGCCTGCGTTTGACGCGCCGCATCTTCGATCCGGTTCTGGCGCAACAGCAGATTGATAAAACGCAACCGCAGACCATCCGGCACGTGTTGCGATGCGGGGCCACTATATCGCCCTTCGACAAGGCGGGCGACCAGCCGGTCGCGCACCGGCGAATTGCTCTCTTCAAGCGCCGACACAATGTTTTCAATCACACCTGGCTTCAGGCGGTTGGCCAGGACAAAATCGGATTCCGCAAGGCCCAGTATCGCGTCGGCGGCTTGCTCGTGGCGCCCGCAAATCATCAAGATCGAAACGAGCGACGCCCAAGTGTAAGAGTTTGGATGAGCCCGCTGCCGCTCGCGCATGGTGCGTTCAGCGAGCGAGGTATCACCCAGCGCCGCCTGCGCCCGCGCCGTCAGGTAAGCGGCCCAATCTTCATCCGAGGACGACAGTCGCCGGCCTTTCTGCGCGTGACCCGCCAGCAACAAGGCGCTAGCAAACTTTCCGTCGTCGATCGCGAGCGCTGCCTGCTCCAACCGCGCATCGGACTGTGCAGTTTGCACGGCCACAGGCACCGGCGGCGCCGCTGCCAAACTTGCCGCAACTATTAGCCAAACACCCGCCACCGCCCCTGTTTCCCCAAAGCCGTTCCCCCGAACGACACTAGCAAACAATCAGGCGGCAATAGCAGTCCCCAAATGCGGCTGACCAGCGGCTGTGACATTCAAGTCACGCCCAGGCGCCGCGAAACCGCCATCTAGACTTCCGAAAGTGCAATCACAAATATCGTACCCAGCCCCACAACCAGCACGAACGAGTAAATCATCATCAGGCTCACAAATTTGATCGTCGTCAGCCACCAGCTGCGCCCGTAAACCCGGTACATCGCCATCCACAAATAGACGGAAAGTATAAGCCAGATCGCCCACATGAATTCGGAATCACCGATGATCGCCACCATCGCCGCCGTCAGCGCCAGCGCAATAAATATGACAGCGTGAACATGCACCGAAAAACCAGATGCTCGGTCAGATAGACGCGTGGCCACCAATGCATCACAGCCAGAAGCAGCGCAAACACCGGCACCAGAACCAGCATCAAGCGCGGCAGCCAGACATCCAGCGGCCCGTTCAGCAATATCGGATCGGCACACACGCGCGCATAGCCTTGATTGACACGCGCCAGCTTGGCTCCAACCCAACGCAGCCAGCTTTTCTCATCGCCTGTCGCGCCATCAACATCGATCTTGATGGCCTTCTCGGCTTCGGCCATGCCGCTTTTTTCCTGCTCGCTCAGAGCAACCCGCTCCAGGTTCCCGGCTGGTACAAATAGCTCAATTGTAACGACGGTGCGCTTATTACTGTCCCCGACCGTCATCACTGCGTTTGGATTTTTTCTGATCGCCGCGGCCGCTTCCGGCGGCAGTTTATCCAGCAAAATCGTTTCCGTCTTGAAGGCAACAATGGCAAGCCCCGTCACCTGCAGGGTGACAAAAAATACGACGGTCGCAATCACGAAAAGCCGGAACGGCGGCAACATCGAGGCCCGCTGCCCGACAATATAGCGCCGCGTGAATTCTCCGGGTTCGGCAAACAAAAGCCACAACGTCCTGAACGTACGCGAGTCATAACTGAAGACGGCGTCAAGGAACTCGCCCAGAATCCACCAGATCGGCCGCTGCAGATCGGAGGCTTTCTGTCCGCAGTTCGAACAAAAAGGCCCGTTCAACGCGGTTCCGCAATTGGCGCAAGAAGGCAGAACAGTCATAGGCCAAGGCTCCCCAGACTTTCAGTATGAACCTGAGCCCCGCCAATAATCAAATCGCGGCTTCAGCCAAGGTAAATGGCGTCATGTATTGAACCGGAAATGCATCACGTCACCGTCCTGCACAACGTAATCTTTGCCCTCGAGTCTGAATTTGCCGGCGTCTTTGGCACCAGCCTCGCCGTTGTTGGCCACATAGTCCGCATAGGCAATCGTTTCGGCGCGGATGTAGCCTTTCTCGAAATCAGTGTGGATCACGCCCGCCGCCTGCGGACCGCGTTCGCCCTTATGCACCGTCCAGGCACGCGCTTCCTTTGGGCCGATTGTAAAGAACGTGATCAAATGCAGCAGCGAATATCCGGCCCGGATCAAGCGGTTCAATCCCGGCTCCTCAAGCCCGAGCGTTGAAAGAAAATCATCGCGCTCTGCCGCTGCCAATTGTGCAATCTCGGACTCGATCTTCGCCGAGATCACGACAAACGCGGCGCCCTCGGCCTTCGCGCGCTCCTCTACGCGTTTGGAATACGCGTTGCCGGTGGCGGCCGCCCCCTCATCGACGTTTGCCACGTAAACAACGGGCTTTGCCGTCAAGAGCCCAAGCTGCGCGAACACCGGCCGCTGCTCGTCGCTGATTTTCGTCAGCCGCGCCGGATTGCCCGCGCGCAAGTTCACCAGCGCCGCATTCATAACTTCGGCCTGAACCTTGGCATCCTTGTCACCTTGCTTGGCCTTCTTTTCAGCCGGTCCCACCCGCCGCTCAAGACTGTCAAGGTCGGCCAGCATCAATTCGGTTTCGACTGTTTCGGCGTCCGCAAAGGGGTCAATGCGATTTTCGACATGGGTCACGTCGCCGTCTTCAAAACAGCGCAGCACATAAGCCACCGCATCAACTTCACGGATATGCGATAGGAACTGATTGCCCAACCCCTCGCCTTTGGAAGCCCCGCGCACCAGTCCGGCGATATCGACAAACGTCAGCCGTGTCGGGATGATTTGTGCGGACTTTCCGATCCGCGCCAAAATGTCGAGCCGCGGGTCCGGCACGGCGACTTCACCAACATTGGGTTCGATCGTGCAGAACGGATAATTTGCCGCCTGCGCCGCAGCCGTTTGCGTCAGCGCATTGAACAAAGTCGACTTTCCGACATTGGGCAACCCAACGATGCCACATTTGAAACCCATGAAACCTATTCCTCTGTCTTGCTGAGCGGCGCACTGTCTTTGGGTTTGGGTTTTGGCGCTTTTTGAGGCACCGTCAACACCGTCACCCGATTCATAAAACCGCCGTCGTCCCCATCCGCAAGATAGGGCGCGGCATCCGCAACCGCATTGAGCAACGGCTCGAGCCAGGCGCGTTCGGTCTTTGTAAAATTCCCCAGCACGTGACCGGTTACGCGCTCTTTTTCGCCGGGATGCCCAATCCCCAGCCTGACCCGCCAGAAATCATTGCCGACGTGACTTGAGATCGAACGCAAGCCGTTGTGGCCCGCATTGCCTCCGTCGCGTTTAACACGGACCTTTCCTGCCGCCAGATCCAGTTCGTCATAAACGACAAGAATCCGCTCAAGCGGCACTTTGTGAAAAGCCGCCGCCTCCTGCACAGCCATGCCGCTTTCATTCATGAACGTCATTGGCTTGAGAATGAGCGTCTTCACGGCGCCCGATTTTCCCTTGAGCACGCCCTCACGGACATGACCGCGAAATCGAAGGCGTGCAGGTGCAAAGCCATGCGCACCGGCAATCGCATCAACCGCCATGAACCCGATATTGTGGCGATGATTTTGATAGGTCTCGCCCGGATTGCCGAGACCAACGAGCAACAACATGTTCAAACCTGAATAAAAATCCACTCAAACGCGCAAACGGCCGCCAAGAGATGTTGGCGGCCGCCGCAAGCGTGGGAAGCAAGCGCTTACTTCTTGTCGCCCTTGGCAGGTGCCTTGGCCGGCGCTGCCTTTGCCGGTGCACCTTTCGCACCAGCCGCCGGCGTCTTGCCGCCAGCCGCCGCCGCGGGAGCTGCACCACCAGCCGCCGGTGCCGCACCTGCTGCCGGCGCCTCACCTTCTGCCGCCGTCGTTGGCTTGACTTCCACATCGGCAAATGCCGACGGTGCCGCAACGGTTGCGATCGTGAAGTCACGATTGCGAATAACGGGAATAAGCCCCTCGGTCAGCTTGATGGCCGAAATATGCAAACTGTCCCCGATGTCCATGCCCGTCAAATCGGCTTCGATGAACTGGGGGATGTGTTCTGACATACACGAAAATTCAATCTCGTGACGCACGATGTTCAACACACCGCCACGCTTCAACCCCGGCGAGTCGACGTGATTGTTAAAATGCACAGGAATGAACAACCGGATGCGAGCACCGGCGATCAGCTTTTGAAAGTCCGCATGAATTGGCCGCTCGGTCACGGGATCGATCTGCACTTCGCGCGGGATAACGCGCATCTTCTCGCCTTCGAGATCGAGCGTGAACAGCGTCGAGGTAAAGCGTCCCGTTTGGTAAGGCTTCTCGATGTCGCGATAAGAAATGCGGATCGGGCGCGAAGCGCCGCCGCCTTCACCATAGAGAACACCCGGAATATCGCCTTCGCGGCGCACCGCGCGCGCGGAACCAGTCCCCGTGCCTTGACGTGACTTGGCTGGAATTGTGATGGTTTGTGTGGCGGTTTTCGTCATTGTCGTGAACCCTTTCAGAGGCGCCATGGCCCCTTATCCTGTTCAATCCGGTGATCGGAAAGAGGCGCGGGATTTATACGAACCGGGTTCGGAAGGCAAATCGGCCGGATCGTCAGTCAAAAAGGCTGGAAACAGACCGTTCTTCTGCAATGCGCCGGATCGCTTCGCCCAAAAGCGGCGCGGTCGGAATGATCCTGATGTTTGTGCAGTTTCGCACAGCGTTTGTCGGCGCAATCGAGTCCGTGATCACAAGCTCTTTGAGCGCCGAGCCTTTGACCCGCGCGACGGCCCCGCCAGACAACACCCCATGCGTGATATAGCCAAAGGTCGCCTTCGCGCCCTTGTTCATCAACGCTTCCGCTGCATTGCACAAGGTTCCCGCAGAATCGACGATGTCGTCGATCATGATGCAGGTGCGTCCATTCACGTCGCCGATGATGTTCATGACTTCAGAATCGCCGGCGCGCTCGCGCCGCTTGTCCACGATTGCAAGATCGGCATCGAGCCGCCGCGCCAAAGCGCGCGCACGCACCACGCCCCCGACGTCAGGTGAAACCACCATCAAACGCTCGCCGTCGAATTCTTTCTTGATGTCCGCTTCAAACACGGGTGCAGCTATGAGATTATCGGTCGGAATGTCGAAGAACCCCTGGATCTGACCTGCATGCAGATCAAGCGTCAGCACGCGCCCAGCGCCGGCTTGCGTGATGATGTTGGCGACCAGCTTCGCCGAAATTGGCGTTCGGGGACCGGGCTTGCGATCCTGACGTGCATAACCGAAATAGGGGATAACAGCGGTGATCCGCTTGGCCGATGACCGGCGCAGCGCATCGATGCAAATCAAAAGCTCCATCAAATGGTCATTGGCGGGATAAGACGTTGATTGAATAACAAACACGTCCTCGCCACGCACGTTTTCCTGGATCTCGACAAAAACTTCCATATCCGCAAAACGGCGCACTACCGCCTTCGTCAACGGCACTTTCAGATATTCGCCGATTTCATTGGCGAGCGGATGATTACTGTTACCGGCAAGTAGTTTCATGTCGCGCGATATCCTTCAGGTCGCGGCGGCTTGTACCAACGCCTCCCTCGCCTTGCAATGCGGCTTAGCCTGTCTTGCCGCGCGTAACCTGTTGAATAATCTTCTGAAAGCCTGCCGCCGCCGCTTCACCGGCAAATCCCGCGATTTCGCGCCAAGGCTTGCTCAGCCTGCCGCTCGGAACCGGGTTCTCCTGCGTCAGTATTCCAACCTCTTTGCCAGCTTTGTCGAGCAGGCGCCATCGCAGCACGACGATATCCTCCGATGCCGATTTGACTTGAACCGAGACCGCGCATTCGACACGCCATGCTGCATTCGCTTGAACACTGGCAACACGCATCCCCTGCAGAGGCAACGCACTTTGAAGAGCCTGGGCGAGCGCCGTATTTCCATCACCAGGCGCGCCCTTGATGGCGCCTATCCACACGATGGGTTTGGCAGCCACCACTTTCGCGGGCTCGCTTGAAACTGGCTGTGAATGGGTCAGCGTGCCGATCTTGTCCGCTATCTGTTCAGCAAGAACGGACAATCTCGGCTCTACTTTTGCGCCATCCTCTCCTTTAAAAATGGTGGAGAATTGACCCTTGGGCACACGGTCTGGATCAAACAGGCGCCAAACAACAATGCGCCGCCCGCTATCGCCTGCTTCACTGGGCATCACGTTGGCTGCTCGCCCTTTCAGCACCCAGGCCCGCATGCGGGTTTCAGACAGAGCGGGAATATCGCGCGCCTGAAGTACCCCGATGACCCGGTCTCGCAAAGCAGCAGCGAACTTACCATTGAGGCCTTTTGGCGTCTCAATGATGATCGTTGCGCTATCAAACGACGGACTGAGCATCGCCTCATTTCTGGCAAAACCCTCAAACGGCCGCTCAATCGCGAACGGATCTTCAAGTCCCAAAGGTTCCGTAACCGCGGCACACCCAGCGAGGATCAACAACGACACCAGCGATAAAACGGCTTGGTATGATTTCATCGCGGCACCAACATGATCGCAGACAGGTTGCGCCCATAGTCTGCCTCGCCCCTGTGCGTCGACCGGCGATAGGAAAAATAATCCTTTTCGTTGGCATACGTGCACAGCCACATTCTATCAACATCTACGATCCCTGAAGCCGTCAACCGGTTCGCAACATAGCCAGGCAAGTCGAATAATTTGTGCCTCTCGCGCGCAGCAGGCACGAAATATTTGTGATTGCCGGGCGCCGCCTTTTCAAATCGTTCGAAAAACTCAGGGCCAACTTCATACGATTGCTGCCCAATGCATGGGCCAATTGCAGTTCGTATTCGCGATCGAACGGCGCCCAACCGTTCCATCAATGCGACCGCCGATTCAAGCACCCCGTCCAAGGCGCCCTTCCAACCGGCGTGAGCCGCGCCAACAACACCAGCAGCTTCATCCGACAGCAATACGGGCGCGCAATCAGCTGTAAGGATCCCAAGCACAACACCAGGCTCCGTCGTGACCATCGCATCAGCTTTAGGAGCATCCTCACGTGTCCAAGGCGCCCCGACGTGAACAGCCTGGGCACTGTGAGTTTGGTAGACTGTCAGCAGCCTCGCCTCACCCGTTCCGAACCAATGTGAGATCCGCTCGCGGTTTTCCCGCACGCGCGATCTGTCGTCTCCCGATCCGTATCCGCAGTTGAGCGATTCAAAAAGTCCGCTGGAGACACCGCCTTGACGGCCAAAGTATCCGTGAAGGGTGCGCTGTGACCCGCACAGAGATGACGATTGCAACGGCTTCATTCGGCCTCAAAACCCGCTGGCTGAATCGCCTGAGAAGAGACGGCGCACAGCACCTTGAACAAAGTGCCCATCGCATCGGCCGAGGTCAACCTGTTTAGCGCAGACTCAAGCTGCGCCTTCTGTTGTTCGCTCGCCGATCGTTTAAGAATTTGCGTTCGCTCAACCGCACCCAATTGCGTCAAATAACCGGCCTGCGTCGTAATTTTTGACACACTTGCGCCGCCGCCCGCAAAAGCATCCGCCAGCGCGGTAAAATCGACGTGAGATGTCAAATCAACCATACCAGGCTCCATGAGAATGTCCGCGTACCTATGTCCTTTTACCGCCTGCAACGAATCGCCAAGCGCCGGACCTTCAAAGCCGTAGTCGATAACCAGCGCGCCACCCCCTGCCTTTTGGATCACAGTCGCTATCGCGCGTGCCACGTTCTCTCGCTCGATGGAGCGTTCAAAAATGGAGCCGATGGGCGCATCCAACAACTTAACCGGAACGCAAGCAGACGCCTGAACGTTTGGCTGCGCACCCAAAATCAGGTCACCGGCGTCGTTCAAACCAACTGTGCGCGAGGCCCACCCCTCGTGCATTTTCACAAATTGCACAACAGGAAGTGCATCGAAAAATTCATTCGCAATCACAATCAGTGGCTCTGCTGCACAAATGTCTTGAAAACCATTATACCAGCGCACATTTGGCAAGCCGTTACTTCGAAACAGTGCTGCTTGCACTCTGCGCAGTGCCGGACTGACCTCGACCAAAGCAACCGTCGCCGCAGACAAAAAATCCGGCGCGACACGCGCGGCGCGCAGCACATCTCTCATCAGAGTCCCACGGCCGGGACCAAGCTCAACAAGTGTAAAGGCCGCAGGCGACCCGAGTTTAGTCCAGATATCCACACACCACAGCCCGACGCACTCGCCAAAGACCTGCGAAATCTCCGGAGCGGTGATGAAATCGCCGGACAAGCCAATAGGATCAGATCGCATGTAATAGCTGTCGGCGCACCCGGTCAGCGCAATGCGCATGAACTCGGCGATGGGAATCGGTCCATCACTTTTAATGATTGACCTGATATGCGCTGCCACAGTGTTCATTGCGTCAACAGTGCGGGCCCCTTACGAAAGAGCGAATACCAGAAGAAAAACCCGGCAAACACAAACATAAAGATCGACAACAGCGAACCCATCGTCAGCACACCGCCAAACACCAGCTGATCGGAATCACGAAAGAAAACTTCAACGGCAATTCTGAAAAACCCATAGCCTGCCCAAAACGCCGCAATCATCAATCCAGGGCGGCGAAGGGCATTGAACCTGTGCACGAGGATGTGCAGCACGATGAACAGTACCAATCCTTCAAGTGCCGCTTCATAGAGTTGGCTGGGATGGCGAGGCACATTGCCAAGGCCCTCAATCGCTGGTGCGTGTGGAAAAACCATCGCCCAGGCTACGTCACTCGGCTTGCCCCACAATTCGCCATTGATGAAATTTGCAAGACGTCCAAAAAACAGCCCGATGGGTGCCCCCACCGCTACCAAATCGCCAAGTGCCACAATGTCCAGATTGCGACGGCGCGCAAAAAGGATGATCGCCAGGACTACGCCAAGTGCGCCGCCATGAAACGACATCCCGCCTTCCCACGCGAAAAAAATTCGCCACGGTGCGGCTACGAAATGGTCGATCTCATAAATCAGACCATAAAACAGCACATAGCCGAATCGGCCGCCCAGAATCACGCCAAGGGCGGCCCACACGAACAAATCACCAATCTGGTCGGCGCTGGCCTGCGCTTTGCCCTGAAAGGGCAGTTTCGACCAAAGCGATTCGGTTTTAAGCAGCCTTAAAATGTACCACCAGGCTCCCAGTAGCCCCGCGATATAAGCCAGCGCATACCAACGAATGGCGAGCGGACCCACCTGGATAAGAACAGGATCGATGCTCGGAAACGAAATCGAAAACATGGCGCAAAGCCTTAAAATCCAGAGCGAGACTTGGGGTGACGGCAGACTTCATGTCAAGCCGCCGCCTGCGCCGCAGAAGGTTTGCGCGACGAAATCGTCACACTGGTCAAGTCACAGACCGAAAGACTGGTGAACGATCTCGATCTCGTCCCTCACGAAGAGTTTGAAGCGATCAATGCCATTGCGATGAATGCTCGCATGGAAGTTGAGCACTTGCATGAAAGACTCGTAAGACTTGAGATGGCGGCCGCCCCACCTGTGAAAAAAGTGATTCACAGCACACGAAACCAACCTATCCGCAGACGATCCCCAAGACAGAAATATCATCGGTGACACAGTCCACATGAAGAATGAGTCATCCCACAAGGGGACTCTTGCGCTTGATTCAACCTTTGGTGCACGCTCCTAGGCATGGGAGGTGCTTCGCGTCGGACGACTAGATGTGGAGCGTTTGTTATTCCTAGTCCGGAACACCTGCCTGCGTACCCTTGCTATTGCGTACCCTTGCTATTTTGCCCTCGCATGTCACCGCCGCCGG
>JAWXBO010000105.1:0-5497 GCA_034440175.1 Alphaproteobacteria bacterium | reverse complement strand
TCAAGGTCCAGCGCGACGCCTGCTTGGGCCGAGCCCAGGAACCCTGACGTCTTAGCCGCGATGGCCGGCATCAAGGCGCCGTTGAAAATCCAGTCCATGTCGACGTAGCCGCCGGACAGGTTGACAAACAGCGCGCTGCTGGTGAAGGACGCAAACGCCTCTATCGCGCGCGAGTTGCCTTCGATGCTGCCGTTGCCGGCTGGGGTTTGCACGTCGCCCGTGACGCTGCCGAACCCACCCGAAACGCCGCCGAACCAGCCGTGGCCCATGCGCCAATCCATGCCGCCGGTCGTGCAGCTGAAGTCGGCACTGGCGTCAATGCCGGTATCGGTGCCGAAATCTGTCGAACCCTGGCGATAGCCGACCCAGGCGCGGCCATACGTGGCGCCTTTGGGACTGTCGGGAATGCGTTGATCGTCGCGATGGCAATTGCGCACCATCGATTGCCCGGACGACAGGATGGCTGCCTGCGCGACAATTTCATCGCGGGCGGCGGAGTGCAGGAAGAAACCGTCGGCTCCTCCCCCTCCCACGTAGTCCGGAACATGTTTCAACAGGTACTGATACTCGCCAGCATTGAGCGCCCCATTCTGTTTGAAGTCATTGGCTGAACTTGCGCCCGTGACCAGGATCACCTGGATTCCGTTGCCAGTTGTCGCTGCGCCCGTTGGAGCGGCGAGAAACGAGGCGACCGAGAACCCTGTGGGGATCGTGCCGGTGATGTCGCCGTTGATGTCCAGGAAGTCATGCGTTGTGCCGGGCGTTCCACCGGCGGGTGCTGCGGCGTCGATGTTGATGAACATGCCGGTATATGCGCCCGTGCCGGTCGCGGTGTAGTTGCCGTTGATCCTGATCGATCCCATGTCCTGGCCCGGATTTTCGACCGTCCCGCCAGGTGGGATGGAGGTATTGCCAGGTTGCAGGCCTCCGTTGCTGGTGACGTAGCCGTTGATGATGGCGTTGCCGGTGAGGCGGCCAGCGGTGATGGTGAGCGGGGCATTGATGGTGTAATTGGCGATGCCTGTCAGTTCGCCACTAGTGATGGTGACCGATGAGGACTGATCAATGGCCCCGGCATTCGCGATTTCCAGTGTACCACCGCTCACCGTAGTATTTCCGGTAAATCCACTATTGGCTGTGAGTGTCAGCTTCCGAGTTCCGGCCTTGGTAAATCCACCAGTTCCCGAAAGGAAACCGGAGTACGTCAGATTCGTAGCCGCGCTTCCACCCGCAGTCAAAACCGACGCGCCAAAAAGACTTACGACGCCGCTTCCATCCAGACTTCCGATCGTTTCATTCGCGTTGACATCCAGATTGCCGTTCACGGTCACGGCACTCGAATTGCCGATCGCATCAAGTCCTGTTCCACCGATCGACAGCACGCCTGTCACTGTCCAAGTCAGCGACTGCGTAAAATGAACGGTGGTAGCAAGGCTGGTATCGGTAATTGTCAAAATTGAGCCTGCGACAACCTCTGCGGCTTCGAAATTGAAAAACGTAACCGGCACAATCGGCGGCGTGCCAGTTCCAAACTGGTTGGCCGATACGCTAAGCGGATTGACTGGGTCGTTGAACCGGATTGTATCAACGTCCGCTTGCCCATTTTGAAGGTCGCCGACGTCAAACAGTGTAATGATGCAGCTGTCGGCTCCCGCTGTTGTTGCACACGAAGCCGCCTGCGCGGACCCGCTCAACCCCACCAGCAAAGACGTAGACGCTGCGGCCAGTAAGGCCGTACGCAAACGAGAAAAGGACACGTCGAAAACGGCACGCGAAAGCGCGGTCGTCATACCCTGGAACTCCCCAAAACTCGTTATTTTACTGTCAGAGGTCTGACCTCTAAGTCTCAGTGAAATATGACGAATTTAGCGAAGAACCGTCAATGCAAAGCAGCGCAAATACCTAACGCGCGGCGTGATTCTCAGTGGCTGTCACAAGAACGCTTCACGCTATGGATTGTGCGCCGTGGACGCCTGCACACAATTTCGATGCTTAACGCTCAGTATTCACGAGGCAAATGCGACTGGTCTTGCACGTGAGCCGCTTCTGCCCATAACGGCAAGCGGCTTGAACTGGGTCACGACAAGAAAGGCTGCGGTCATAAAGACGACGCCAACATAGGTGCCGTGCTCCAACAACTCGGCGCGGTCGCCCGCGACCACATCCCACGCACTGAATCCGATAAACATCAGCGCGCAGGAGGAAAAGGCGGCGCCCAGCCAGTGCTCAAAGTTGCGCGTGCCCAGAAGCGTCATTCCAAACAAGGCCGCAACGCCCAGTTCCAGCACGCCGCAGGTTCCCAGCAGCGGGCCAATGCCATCGTGCGGGATCTCCATCCTGTCGAAATATTTTTCGAACTGTTCCAGGCGGTTTTTGCCGAACCAGGTGAACAGCGGTTGACCCAGGATTGTGACGCTGACGCCGTGCATGAACTTGTCGAGGCCGTTGAGCAGCCAGAACACGAACCAGTAAGTCAACGCGATGTAACCAAGCGGGCGGGTGAGGGACGTCATGCGGCGGGCCTTTCGATCTCAGGTCCCGGCACTTGGCCCCCAAAAAACGTCGCCCGTTGGACGGCATTGTGACGGGATCGCGGCAGACGCGCCTTCGTGTCGAGCGTCACACGTTTACCGCTCCTGAAAGATTGCTTTCACGTCATCATAGCTCTCGACCCGGTGCACGCGCCCCGAACGAATCGCATATTTCCAGCTGAGATTGGCCGACTGCGCCAAGTCTTCGGGCGTCGTCGAAAGAATTTCTTCCGGCGACGCGTTCGCTGTCATGCCGGCCTTAAAAATCGCGTCGTTGATCGCCTCGCGCGGCAATCTTTTGGTCTCGATCAAACGCGATACTGCACTCAAAAATCCATACTGTACAAATCCCGAGCACACGAAACTCGACGGCGGTTGGCGCCGCCACAATGCCTTGCGCCGCGCCGCTTTCACATCGATGTCCACAGGCGGGCGGCGCAAACCGAACAGCCGGCGCGCCAGCGCCAGCACTGTCCAATAATCATAATTCGCCTTGATGTAGTTCAGCATGTGTCCGCGCACGGAGTTTTGAACCTCCCGCGTCACCCATGGCCGCTCGAAGCGCTTGATTGCGATATCATAAAGCAGCGAAAGATCGCGCGCGTAGTGTTTCAGGTCTGTGATGTCAACGCCGTCGAACGACGCCTCGATCAAAAATGTGCGTTCGAATCCTTCGTCGGGGTGCGGTACCGAGAACACCAATGCGGCATGACTAAACTGCGAACCCGTCCACCAGCGGACTGCCCATGAATAAAGTGACACCTTACCCTTCAACAGCACGATGTCGCCACGCTGAAGATAGTGTTCCGCTTTTGCCAGGAAATAGCGCACCGGCATGGGAAACGCCGTACTGTGGTCCGCATGGCTCATCACTTCGCCAGCCCGCGTCCTATAATGTAGACGAAGAACCCGATGCCAACGGAAAACCCGCCCACCAGCAAAATCATCAGAGCAATACTCAAAATTTCCTGGAAATGCGGATCATCGAGCAGCATGGTGATCAGAAAAGCGCCGCTGCAAAGTCCGGACAAAGCCATCCAGATCCCGCCCAGCGCAAGCAGGGTGCGGCCGATGAGGCGGCGCACTTCACCGCCGCTTGATGGGGGTTGTGTTGTCATCTCTTTCTCCAAAGTGCACGTCCGATTGAGAGGGTCATGGCAGCAACCAGCGCCGTCGGCACGCCGACCATCAGTGCGAATCCCAGATTGATCAAGTCACCTTCGGCAAAAAACGACAGCAAGAACACGGCGCTGCACAGACCGCCGAACGCCAAAAAAAAGACACCGAACATGATGACGATCAGTCCGGCGAAGCGGCGGAGGTAACCAATGGGGTCATGGGCACTCATGACGGAACCCGTCTCAACGCAGCGCGCCCTGCGGCGCCCTCTCGGTAGAATGTATTGAACGTGTCGAAAGGATAGATCTTTCCGTCGGGCTCCACGAAATGCACGCAGCTGCGCTTCACGCCGCCGAGGTCGAAATTGAAGCGGTCCATGAATTGCACGATGACGACGCGGAATGTGTGTTCATAGCCGATGTGTTGCGGCACGGCGGCCTGCGGCAGGCAGCACAGCACGGCGGCGAGCTTGTCGGATGTGTCGGCGGCGGCTGTCGATAGCGATAACAGATCAAATATGCGCCGGCGCAATTCAGGATACGCTTCGAATGTTACCGTGTTCGGCGTGGCCTCCACCAGCACCTCGCGCGGGATCAATGATGTGATCGGCGCCACTGACTTGCCGTCGCGTAAGCCATAGCCGATTGAAATCGCCTCGGGATTGCAGGGCAGTGGGATCATGTCTTCGAGCGCGAAGATGCCGGCCTTGGCCACTTCGCGCCGCACGTCAGAGAGCAACACGCGATGCGCTTTCGGGTCGAAGCCATCGTTACGTCCCGCGTCCTGAATAGGCTGCAGCGTCACCCCGCGCACGCAGCGCCATTCAAGCGCATGGCGTACGATGTCCGCGACCTCTCCATCGTTGACGCCCTTTTTCAGCGTCACCACCAGCGTCGTCGAGATGTTGTGCATCTCGAGCGCTTCGAGAGCTTGTTGCCGCACACTGCGCAGGTCGGCGCCGCGCAGGTTCATCAGCGCTTCGCGTTTGAGCGAATCGAACTGCAGATAGACTTCGAAGCGCGGCATGTAGGTCGCCAACCGCGCCACAAACTCCGGCTCGCGCGCGATGCGGATGCCGTTGGTGTTGATCATCAAATGGCGGATCGGCCGCCGCTTCGCCGCGTCGAGGATATCGAAGAACTGGGGGTGGATTGTGGGCTCCCCGCCCGAAATTTGCAGAAGGTCAGGTTCACCTTCGCTCGCGACCAGCGTGTCCATCATCCTTTCGATTGTCGCTAAGTCGCGATGACCCGTGCGCTTCACCGACGAATCCGCAAAGCAAACCGGGCACGACAGATTGCACGCCTCGTTGACCTCGATGATCGCAAGGCATGAATGCTGCTCGTGATCTGGGCACAGGCCGCAATCATAGGGACAGCCGCGCGCGGTATGCGTTTGCGGCGCCAACGGCCGGTCGCCCGGCTTCAGATAATCCTTGCAGCTTTTCCAGTAGGCGGCGTCGCTCGAGATCAGCGTCTTTTGCACACCGTGGTTAGTGCAGCGCTTTTGGTAGAAGACATTGTTGCCTTCGATCAGAATCTTTGCCGGCACCAGTCTGAGGCACACCTCGCACAGGCTCGTTGTCTGCGCATGGAACAGATAGGGCGCAGATTTGCGGACCGGCAGCACGGTCGAGGTTTTGAGAATAATAGGTCTATTCATTCGTCTACCCTATCATAGAAAGGGCTAACCCTGGGAGCGCGGGCGTCCCGCCCGCCTTAAGAAATGCAAAGAAGAAAGAGCGGGCGGGAGAGCGTGTGAAGAAATCACGCGGAGGCGCGGGGCCGCGGAGATTTGCGCGCGAAATCTGTCACTCTCCGCGTTCTCCGCGCCTCCGCGTGACATTC
>JAWXBO010000104.1:0-12074 GCA_034440175.1 Alphaproteobacteria bacterium | reverse complement strand
GCCGATCAGGCCGCACTCAGTTTGCGTGCAGGCGATGCGCTGCACCTGGCGCTCTGCGCCGATAACGGTGCCACAATGTGCACACTCGATCAAAGCCTCGCCAAAGCAGCCCCGCTGGTCGGCGTGGAAGCTGTCTTGCTCTGAACACTTCTGCGGGCCATGTCAGTGCGGTGTCGGCGTGGGAAATCACAACGAAACACCGCATTGGTAAACTCGATCACGCGTCCGAAGTCGCGGCGGATGTTCGCGCCGCGATCATCTCCCAGGCATTTTTCGAACTGCCGGTTACGGTCACGCACGCGCAGATCGCTGGCGCCTTGCGCGGATCGCACAGCGACCCATTTGACCGCATGCTGATCGCGTAGGCGATGCTGGAGAGCATGACGTTTGTCTCAAACGAGGCGCGCTTTGATGCCTTCGCCATCAATCGCCTCTGGTAGGCCCAAGCTCACCCAGCCCCTTTCAGTGCCTCGTCCATCGAAGCCCACAGCACCTCCACCGGCTCAAGTCCGATCGACAGCCGCACGAAGCCGTCGGGTACGTTGTCCCCCCAGCGGGCGCGCCGTTCGGCGCAGCTGCGCACGCCGCCGAAACTGGTGGAGGGCTGGATATAGGCGCAAGCCTCGATGAAACGCTCCGCCGCCACGCCGTCGCGCAAGGTCAGCGAAATCATTGAGCCGAATGCGGCCATTTGCTTTCGCGCAGTCGCATGCGCCGGGTCGGAAGCCAAACCGGGATAACGAACTCCTGTCACACAGTCATGTGCAGCCAATCGCTCGGCAATCACACCCGCCGTCGCGCACATCCGGCTGAACCGCACTTCAAGCGTCTCCAACCCGCGATAAACCAGCCACGCCTCGAACGGGGAGGGGATCGCGCCCCCATAGCGGCGCCAGTCCCGCACCCGCGTCATCACCTCGCCATTGCGCGACGCGACATGACCCATCAACGCGTCCGAATGCCCATTGATCGCCTTGGTATCGGCACACACGACAATGTCGGCACCCAGTTCTAATGGCCGCTGACCCAACGGCGTCATCGTCGTGTTGTCGACCCCCAGCAACGCCCCGGCCCGTTTCGCCAACGCCGCCGCGGCTGCGATATCGCAAACATCAAGTCCCGGATTGGACGGCGTCTCGAGCAACACCAAACGATACCCCTCGAATCCGCCGTCGAGAAACTTCGCCGTAGGGCGCGTTTCAATCGAAATGCCAAGCGGCTGCAGATACTTCTCGCCCAACAACCGCGTTGTGAAATAACCGTCCGCTGGCACCAGCACCCGGTCGCCCGCCGCAACATTTGTAAACAGCAGCGCTGCTATCGCCGCCATCCCGGATGGAAACACGACGGTTTCCGCGTCTTCCAGAAGCCCAAGTGCACCCTCAAGCGCTTCCCAGGTTGGATTGTGATAGCGCCCATAGTGATAAGGTGCGTTCGCCGGATTGCCAGGCAAATGGAATACCGCCGTAGGTGCGATGCCGGGAACAACCGAATCTCCCGGCTGAAGCGCGCGTCCGAAATGATGCAGCAGGTCAGCGGCAAGCCGCGAGGTGTCGTGTGTGTTCATGGGATGAATTTATGGCACTTCGGCGCGTAAGCGAAAATAATTCTCAATGACTGCCAAACTTGCGCCGTGGATCATAGGGGTGGGCGGCTTCCCAGCGTTTGACAATCTCGCTCAGATTCTGGTCCGCCGCTTCGGGCAGCACGATCTGCAGGGTCACCAGTTCATCGCCGGCCGCATGCACGGTGTGGGACGGAATGCCTTTGCCCTTCAACCGGAATGTCTGCCCCGCATTGGCTCCTGCCGGGATGATCATCGTCACCGGCCCTTGCAGCGTTGGCACTTTGACCTTGGCCCCGTGCAGCGCTTCGTTCAACGTAATGGGCAATTCCAAATGGATATCGTGACCTTCGCGCCTGAAATAGGGGTGCGGTTCGATCAAAATCGTAATCAAGGCATCGCCTGATTGGCTGCTCGACACGGCCGCTTCACCAAGCCCGCGCAGCCTGATAGATTGCCCCTCGCGCACGCCGATCGGAATTTTCACGTCAAAGCGCTTGCCGCCCGGAAGCTTCACCCGCCGCGTTCCACCCAGCGCCGCTTCCTCGAAGGTAATGATCAGGTCATACTGATTGTCGACGCCTTTGCCGTGGTTCTGGCGCTTGCCGCCTGAAGATCGATCGCCGAAAAACTCTGAGAACAAGTCTTCGACACGACTATTGTTTTTGGGCGGGGGCGGGCTGGCGCTGCCGCCAAACGCGCGCTCAAATGCGCTTCGGAAAGCCGAGCTGGCGCGTTCGCCGTTGGGTGGAGCCGTGCCGTTCTGTCCGCTCCTGGATTTTGTCTCCGCAAAGGAGGTGGGGTTAAGGTCGTAGAGGGGTTCGTTGTCGGGTTCGCGTTCCGGTTCAATATCCGGCCGCTGCACATAGCCCGCACGCGGATTGCCGTGCGCATCGATTTCGCCGCGATCATAGGCGCGCCGCTTTTTCGTATCGCCCAAAATTTCATAAGCAATCGAGAGGTCCTTGAAGCGCCGGCCCTTGTCGGCCGCACCTTCTGGCGTATCCGGATGGAAGCGTTTCGCGAGTGCACGAAAGGCGCGCTTGACCTCATCTTCGGCCGCGGTCCGCGCGAGTCCAAGAACTGAATAGGGGTCATACATTCGCAATCACGCTCATGCGTTTGAGGGGGCCACCCCGCCCGTTACACCGTTGACGATTTCACGAAATACACGCCGCCCGCACGTACACATACTACGGAGCGCACCGATTAGGCAAATTCGAAACAACTTCAATAGGTTAATTGGGCTTCTTTGCCTTCGCTACCGGCTCACGCACCATGGACTCCGCAATCGCGCGCTCCGCCGGGGCTAGTTTGGCGGAAACACGCGCTAGCTCGGTAATGGCCTGCGCATGCCCTTGCGCGGCCGCGTGCCGCAGCCAGCGATAGGCCTCAATCGCATCAAGGGGCGCACCTTCACCGCGTTCAAACAGGAGACCAACTCGAAGTTGTGCCTCGGCAACGCCGCGCACCGCTGCGCTATACCAGATATTGAGCGCATTTTTTTTGTCGCCTGAGGAATAAGCGGCAACTCCCGCATATACGGCCGTGAGGTCAGCTTGTTGCATCTTGGAAACCACATCGGGTGAAATCGGATCGCCTGGCGCCATCCGCGCCGGGCCAGGATTTGCAGGAGCGACCGCGGGCGTTCCGCCACCAACCAGCCGGTCAAAGAAATTGGATTGTCCGCCGCCCTGGTATGCGGCGTTGGAATTCTCGGGCTGGGCAGGGGCTGGTGGCACCACCACTTCGCCGCTTTCGCTCAAGGTCACGCCCATCGCTTTCAGTTTGGCCTGCGCGGGCGTATAACCGTTGCGCGCGGCGCGTTCCAGAAGCGCGCGTGAACGGGCGGTATCTTTTTGAACACCCAAGCCGTTTTCGTACATATCAGCAAGTTTCCACTGTGCCAACGACAACCCGGCCGTCGCCGCACGGGCATACCAGGCCGCTGCCGCTTCAAGGTTTTTCTCAACCCCTTCACCAGCCATGTACATGTCCCCGACATTAGCCATCGCGGTGACGAGGCCTTTGTCGGCGGCTTCCTGGTAAAGCTTGAAGGCCTGCTTGGTATCTTTCGCAACGCCTTTACCCTGTCGTAAGAGCTGCGCCACGTTGCGCATCGCCGCCAGATCGTTTTCCTTCGCCAACCCATCCCAGATGCGATACGCGGTGGGATAATCACCCGCGTCATAGGCCGCAACGCCCTGATCGAAGCGCGACGCCTTTTCGGCCAGAATGTTGGTTGCGCAGCCGCTGACAAAAACAGCCGCAGCCAAAACTAGAAAATGGCGCAATTTGAAACTCATGGACTTGCAAGCAGCTCTCAAGTGCAATCAAAAACCTGCGGCGAACAAACCCTGCGCGCCGCAACGCAAGTCCTCTATATACTTGACCAACCCGCCACAGCGCAGCGCCAATCGCATGCAAGATGACAAGAAGTTAGGGGACGGCTCGTCTGAAATGGCCGCAAGCGACGATCCATTCGCGCAATTTGGCGAATGGCTGTCGCTTGCCGGAACAAAAGAGCCCAATGACCCAAACGCCATGGCACTGGCGACCGTCGATACCAACGGCATGCCAAACGTGCGCATGGTGCTGCTGAAGGGCGTCGATCCTGGGGGCTTTGTCTTTTACACCAACTTCGAAAGTGCAAAAGGCGTCGAATTGTTGAGCGCGCAAAAGGCGGCGCTCTGTTTCCATTGGAAATCGATTCGCCGGCAGATTCGCGTCCGCGGAACCGTTCATCAGGTTACCCCCGCCGAAGCTGAATCCTATTTTGCCTCGCGCCCTAAGGACAGCCAGATCGGCGCCTGGGCCTCGCGACAGTCCCGCCCCCTCAAAGGGCGCTTTGAGCTCGAGAAAGAAGTCGCCATTTTCGCCATAAAATATGCCCTGGGCAAAGTCCCGCGTCCGGCACACTGGTCGGGCTTTCGCCTCGCGCCGCTGGAAATCGAATTCTGGCGCGACCGTCCGTTCCGCCTGCACGACCGGCTTGTCTACCGTCGAGCCACGCTCACTGGTCCGTGGCACAACGAGCGGCTTTTTCCATGAGCAGCACCAGCGCACTCCGTCGTACCCCTTCTGCCCCCGATGCAGAACGCTTGAAGCGCCTGGCGACCCATGCAGCTGTTTTGGTCGCAGCGATTCTGATCGCCGTCAAAATCTGGGCCTGGATTGCGACAGGCTCGGTCGCGATGCTGGCGTCCCTTGTCGACTCGACTTTGGATTTGGTCGCCTCCGGACTGAACCTCATCGCCGTCCGCCATGCCTTGACCCCCGCCGACGAAGAGCATCGCTTCGGCCACGGCAAGGCCGAAGCGCTGGCGGGCTTGGGGCAGGCGGCCTTCATCGGCGGATCAGCGGCATTCCTTTTGTTTCAATCGCTGGAACGCCTCGTCGCGCCGCAGGCCGTTGAGCAGTCCGCGACCGGCCTCCTCGTCATGGCTATCTCGCTAGCCCTCACTGTCGCCCTCGTCGTGTTTCAGCGTTACGTCATCGCCCGCACGCGCTCGCTCGCCATCGGCGCCGATCAACTGCACTACTTAACCGACATTTTCACAAATCTTGGCGTCGTTGCGGCTTTTGTTCTTGCGGGACTATGGGGTTGGACGCTTGCTGACCCGCTCATCGGTCTTGCCATCGCCGCAACCATAGGGTGGGGCGCCTTCAACATTCTGCGTGGCTCATTCGACGAACTCATGGACCACGAATTCGACGACGCCGATCGTCAACGCATCAAAGACATCGTGGCCCAACACAAAGCCGTCGTCAGCCTGCACGACCTGCGCACGCGCCGCGCCGGCCACAGAGCATTTATTCAGATGCACCTGGAACTTCCCGCCCAAATGACCCTGATCGAAGCCCACCACATCAGCGACGAAGTTGAAGCGGCGATCCAACAAGCCTTTCCCGAAGCCGAAGTCCTCACCCATCAGGACCCCGCCGGTTACGAAACCATGATGGCACTTGACCGGAAATAAATCAGTCGTCCCCGCATGCGATCTGCGCGTTAATGATCACACCCACCGGGGCGATGGCTAGTTTCACCTCCGCCCGTATGCGCACGCGCATCAGGCCGGCCCGTGTCTCGCGCGCCAGCGCCGGGCGCTTGGGATTCTCCCGGCACAGCTGCAATTCTGAAAGCATCGAATTCGCCTGTTCCTTGTCTTGCAGGCGTTTGACAACAATCGCAGCCGCCTGACCCTCATTCTTCAGGCACAACGCGGCATCCGTAACAATTTCATAGTTGTCTTCGGGCTTTTTCAGCATGTCCAGGAGGATAGCTTGCGCTTGCGCGGCCTTTCCAAGTCGAAAAAGGGCACAAGCATTGACGTAGGAAATAATCTTCTCGCCGTACGCACTCGAATGTCCATGAGCCCTCGCTGCTGTGGTCATGGCCTCTAGATAGAGACCCTGCTTCAACATCATGGTACCAAGATTGATGAACTGATTGACGAGAGACGAGTTGGCTTTCACGTCCAGTTTCAAAAGTGGCTGAAGCACGGCGTTGGCTTCAACGAACCGGCCTTGCGCCTGAAGCGCGTAGGCAAGTTCGTTCTTGAGCCACAGTATCGACTCCTCGTCCTTGTCGAATTTTGCAGGTGCCTTCAGCACGTCTTGTGCTGCGCGCACGGCGTCGTCATAGCGCCCGTTGAGCCGCAACGCCTCCACCAACCAAGTCATAGCTTTCAGATTCTTCGCGTTCTGCGCCGCAACTTTTTGCGCAGTGGCAAGTTGGCGCGCCGCAAAATCTCGCGGTTGCAGCAGCGCCGAAATGCCGGGCGCCGCGCGCAGGGTTGCATAGCGGGCCTGCGTGCTGATCTCCATCAGCACGCCATACTCCGAAAGATCTGCAACAAGCGGAATGGCGTCTTCCGTCCGCTGGTGATCCGTCAGTTCGCGAATAAGGTGCAAGTACAGATAGTCCGTCGTCGTGACGCGGTCGGGGTTTCGGTAGTTTGCTTTTTTGAGCGCCAGCAGCAGCGCCAACCAATCGTCGTTCCGCTCGGTTTTCAGCAGATGGCGTCCAACCGAAAAGATGTTGCGTAGCGTCACATCCTTGATGTCTTTCGGATAAGACTGCGCCAGCACCAGCAAATCCTTGTAGGCGCCGCTGAAATCTTCGAGGTTGATGAGGGCGAGCAGGCGGTCATAGCGAATGACGCCCTTGTTCACCTTGTCGCTCAGTGTGAAGGCCTTGTTGAAATCGTCGACGGCGAGTTTGTATTTGCCCAAGCTATTGCGCGAGATCCCGCGCAGAATGAGGACCCGCACCCGCCCTTGCGGATTAAGGTCGGCCTTCAATACAATAGTCGTCAGCCTCTCCGCCTCGGCATACTTGCCGGCATTGTAGGCAGCGTCCGCAGCCTTGAAGTCGGCCTCCACGTCTGCCCGTGCAGGCGCATTTGCGCCAAGCGCGAAGACCAGCACAACGCATGCTGCGGCGATTGCAAAATTGCGGTATATCATGGCTAACATCCTCGTACACGAACGCGAGTCTCAGTTCATCGACTGTAGCCGCAATCTTGAAATGACGATAGAATTCCGGATCAACAAACACCCAGCAAGACAAAATCAGGCCAAGAAATGTCGCGAGCATTGAGTATCATAGTTCTTTCCTGCGCGCTGGCGGCCAACGCGTTTGCCTTCGGCACGAAACCAGGCACGCACAACGTCGGCTCGGAGCACGAGAAAATAACCCGCGCGGCGGTGAAAGATCTGGGCCCGCTCACGACAGATATGCTCGCGGGCAAAGGCGAAGATCCTGGCGCCGTCGGTGCTCCCGACCAGTCGGGCAGGGGCCTGCTTGCCAATGCACCATCGCACTGCGATGGCGGTGACTTTCTCGCAGGGCAGGACCCCTACGCCCAAACCCAAGCCGCAGCACAAGCAGCACTCGTTGCCTGCCGCGAATATGTCATCACACAAATAGACAGCGCCGTCGCGTGGTCGAGAGAACTGGCCAAACCCACCGCCGCCAACACGGCGCTCGATTGCCGCTTCATCGGGCGCGGCAGCAGCGCCAAATGCAACGTGCTCGAACATTTGGGTTTGGCTTTTCATACAGCCCAGGACTTCTACGCCAATTCAAATTGGGTAGACCGTCCAGCCAAACGGCCGCTCTCGGCCACCAACGCTCCCGGCCTCGGCCAGTCCGGCCCTGCCAAATGGTTTGATCCGCGCCAGTCCATAGGCTTTCCCGACGGCCTCATGAGTGGCTGTCCGGGAGACTTATCGCTATTGGGCATTACGTTCGGATGTGAGTACGGAACGCTTCCACCACTCGTCGGCCAGATCCGCGTTCTGCGCGAAGATCTAAGCAAAGACCGGGGCCCAATTGGTCGTGGACAAGGCGGCCTTGGCACCAGCCCGCGCGGCAAGATCAATGGCAATTTCGCACGCGCCGTGTCTGCGGCTGTTGAAGACACAGCTGACAAATGGGCCTATTTCAAAGAGGAAATCGCAGCCAAATACGGCGCCACACGCGCGGCAAAAATCCTGTGCGCATTGGCGAACGACAAGTTCGACGCCGCACGCTGCGCACTCCAGGTCAGTCAAACGAAAGTGTGCGCCGAACGCGAGTCCGTGGCCCTGGGCACCACTGATGCAGATGCGGCACCGCAGTCCGAACCAACCGGAGACGAGATTGCTTCGGCAGAAACCCTTTATCCGGCGCTGGGTGCATTTTGCGTCATTGAAGAGACCGACATCACGCGCGCCGAAGTCAATAGTGGTGGCACCGCCGAAGCGGGCCGGGCTTCAGCAAAGGCCCACGCCGTACGTGCGCTCGCCATCTGGAACGCCTGCCCGGTTCAATTGCAGAAAGTCCATCAAGCAACGGCGCAGAGAAACAAAGCGGCCTATGACGCCCTGATCAACCGGCCGGGGAAGATCAGCAAGAAGGAAATCGGCGTACTCAACGACATATACGCCGATTGCATTCTGGGGGCGCACCTCAGGCGCTGGGGAAAATAACCGCCTATTCCCGCCAGGCTCGCGTGATGCTGTCTGTGAGCGGTTGCGTCAAATAAGCAAGCGCCGTGCGCTCGCCGGTTTTGATCATGACCGACGCAGGCATTCCAGGCTGCAGCACTTGCGTTCCCAGGCGTCGCAGCTCACTCTCTGAAACGTCAATGTGAGCAATGAAATACATCGCGCTCGATCGGGGGTCTTGAATGGAGTCCGCTGACACATAGACGACATTGCCATACAGACGCGGAATGTCGCGCTGACTAAGTCCGGTAAATTGAATTTCGGTCTGCAAACCAACATGCACTGAATCTACTTCATTGGTGCGCAATTGCACTTCCACCATCAGGCGGTCGTCCTTGGGTACAATCTCGAGAATTGTTTCGCCCGGTCTCACCACCGAGCCCACGGTCGTCAGTTTCGGCGCCAGCACGTTGCCCGACACCGGCGCGCGTATCGTCATGCGCTCATAGGCTTGCGCGGCGGCGCGAAACTGCTCGCGCAGGTTGGGAATTTTTGCTTGTACGTCGCGCAGATCACCCTGGATAACAGTTTGGATCTGATTGCGCGCCTGCAACAGTTTGAGTTCGTTTTCGACAATCGAACTTCTCGTCCGCGCAATCATTGCAACCGAGCGGCCGGAATTTCCGCTGAGCTGTGAAATCTCGCGATTGAGCGAAAACACGCGCGACCGTGTCGTATACCCTTTCTTGTAAAGGTCTTCGACGACGTCGAGTTCTTTTTTTGACATCGCAATCTGCTGATTGGCGGCACTGCGATCCGACTCCAGTCCTTTCAGTTCATTCTTGAGCTGTTCCTGTGTTTCCTCAATGATCGAAAGCTGCCCGTGCAGTTCAGAACGCCGCGCGGTGAAAAGCTGACGTTGCCCGTCGAGCAGCGCCTGGACCGATGAATCCTTGGCAGCCACGCCAAGCAATTCCGGACTGAATTGCGGGTGCTCAAGGTTCAGGGATTCTGCTTTCAACCGGGCCTCCGTTGCCAGCGCCAGATAGTAGGAATCCCGGCCGCGCGTGAAGCGTTCAATCGCGTCGGCATCTTCAAGCTCCACCAAAACGGCGCCCGCCTTCACGAACTCACCGTCATCGACCTTGATCGCGCGGATGGCGCCGCCCGTGGGATGCTGAATCTGCTTGCGCTTCGAGGCCACCACGATCTGGCCGTTCGCAACGATGGCGCTCGCGATCGGAACCGTTATACTCCAAATGCCAAATCCGCCAATCGTCGCGGCAATCAAACCGAAGCCGAAAATCATCGCCCGCTTCGTATTTGTTTGCAGGCTCGGAATTTTATCCGGCCAATTGGGGCGTCTAGGACTGGATTTTGGTTGTTGCATGGCGGGTCTCAAGAGGCGTTACATTGGAGGGAACCCGCGCGGCGTCCGCAGCGGCTTTGTTCAGAGCGGCGAGAACTTCATCGCGCGGGCCGTACGAGGCAATTTGGCCGGCCTTCATCACCGCAAGTTTGTCGACCGCAGGCAGGATGCCTGGCCTGTGGGTGACGATCACGACAGTGCGTTTTTGCTGCTTCAGTAACTCAACCGCCCGGCGAAGATCAGATTCACCCGCAGCGTCAAGATTGGCATTGGGTTCGTCAAGCACCACGACTTTGGTGTTGCCGTAAATCGCCCGCGCCAGGGCCACGCGCTGGCGTTGCCCGCCGGAAAGAAGTTTCCCACGCTCGCCGATCAACGTCTCATAAGCGTTGGGTAGCGTCAGGATAAAGTCATGGGCGCTGGCAATTTTCGCCGCTTCGATAATGGCCGCCGAATTGTGCTCGCCGTAGCGCGAAATATTTTCCGCAATCGTGCCTTCCATCAACTCCACGTCTTGCGCCAGATATCCCACCGACGGCCCCAGTTCGCTTGACGCCCAATCCGACACTTCGACCCCGTCCAGCCGGACGTTACCGGCGGTCGGTTTGAGCGCCCCAATCATCAACCGGGCCAGCGTCGTTTTACCGGAACCAGTAGCACCGATGATCCCGAGGACTTCACCGGGCGCCAGTTCAAAAGCGATATTGCGCAAAGACGGCTCCTTCACGCCGGGATACCGCATCCACACATCGTCCAGTTTATAGTTGCCTTCCGGTGGCGGCAATTCCGTGCGTGTCGCATCTTGACCAGACTGCAACACCGCGCTCAGCCGCGCGTAGGACTGGCGTGCCTGAATGAACCGCTTCCATTGGCCGATGGCAGCCTCAATGGGCGCCAATGCCCGGCCCATGATGATCGACGTCGCGACAATCGTGCCCGCTGAAACCTCGTTATGAAGCGCGAGGTAGGCTCCAAGCCCCAAAGAGAGAATCTGCAGCGCCTGACGCGCAAACTTCGCGGCCGAGCTCAGCCGCGAGCCGCGGTCGCTGGCCAATGCTTGCCAGGCCAAGCTCGCTTCATGGTGTTCCTGCCATCTTTTCTGCACGTTGCCGACCATGCCCATTGAGCGGGCCGACTCGGCATTGTTGTGCAGCGTGCTGACAAAATACTCGGAGTCCCGATGCGCCTGTGCCGCTTCCGTCAACGGACTGCCGGTCACCACCTCGCCCAGATAGGCAAGCCCCACAATGATAATCGCCCCTGCCAGCGCTAGGCACCCGAGCGCCGGATGCATCAAGAAAATGACGCCCAGGAAAATTGGTGTCCAGGGCGCGTCAAACAAGGCAATGAGCCCGGGTCCCGCAAAGAAAGTCCGGATCGAGTCGAGATCGCGCAAGCCATGCGCACTCGAGACGTCGCCGGGCTCTTTCGCCATCGACAGACCGAAAGTGTCACTGCGCAGATCGCTGTCAAGTTGTGAACTGGCCCGCACCAGCAAATCGGATCGCGCAACTTCAACCAGCGACTGAAAGCCCAAAATGCCGAGCGCAAGGATGGTCAAAAACAAAAGTGTTTCCTGGCTCTGCGAGGTCAATACGCGGTCATAAACCTGCAGCATGAACAGCGGACTGTTCAGCATCGCCAAATTGATAAACAGACTGAAGAAGCCGACGCTGAGGAACACATTGCGCGACCGGTGCAATGCGTTACCGATTAGGCTCGTCCGTGCCTTGTTCATGCTGCAATCCAGTTACTTATGAGCCCTTGCGCGCGCGCGCAGGCATCCCCGCTTGTTGGAAGGGCCAACGCTCCCTATTCACTCATATGGGTGGTTCAAGTCCCATGCCAATGCGTTCTCGCAAGGCATTTTACCGCGCACTGTGTAATTTATTCCAGTTTGCAGTACACTATTCTTGTTGGGCGCAAAGTCACAATGAGCGGCAACATGGTTTACACAACTATCTTGGCGATCCGTGACGTTTGACCACTAAATGGAGTACGGCTTTCGAAGCGCCTAGCTAGGTGCGGACGCTTGCTCTGCAGTTGCGCCAAAACAAGCAGGCACTTTCAGAAACTGTATCGAAAAGCAACACTTCCGATATTTTCTTGATAGTTCGAGGCCGCCAGGTTCGAATTGCGGCTAATGTTCCGGAACTCGGTCACCCAGGTAAACGCGTCTGTGATCTCAAGTTCGGTGTTCAGCCGCAG
>JAWXBO010000103.1:0-9217 GCA_034440175.1 Alphaproteobacteria bacterium | reverse complement strand
TTTCTGGTGTTGATCGTGTTCGTGATCAACGCGTTCCTGGCTGTCAATGCCGTGAGTGCGTTGACCGGTCTTGTCGACGACACGGTACTGATGTCGCCGGTGGATGGCCCGTTCTTCGGTTTGCGCACGCAGATCGGACTCTTGGCGATGGTGTTGACGCTCTTTGCGCTTGCGTTTGTGATCCTGGTTCCGCATTTGCCGAAACTCGTATTGTGGCCCGTCGTGTTAGTACTGGTATGGCAAATTCTGGGAGCACCCGGTTTGGAGTGGTCGATATCCGACCGCAAGACGTGGGTGGTGCTCAATGCCATCGCTCTGGCCAGCGTGGCGCTGGCGATTGCAATCAACAAATTGTCGAGTGGCCACTGGTTTCTCGCAGCGTCTCGCTTGCCATTCAGAGAAAACCTTGCGGTCCGCACATTGATCACGATGCCGATTGCCGCATTGGCGGTGGCGTTCGTCGCCATCGGCTCGGTAGTAGCTGCGGTGCCAGTGTTCATCGAGCAGCAATCGCGCGGCTATCTGCATTTTGCGACTGAAGGACTTGAAGTGCGTGAGACAATCATGCGCAAAGGCGACCGGACGGTGCATCTGGTGGGGATGGTGCATATCGGCGAGCCCAGCTTTTACCGTGATTTGTACGCCAGCATTCCCAAGGACGCGCTCATCCTGGCCGAAGGTGTCACTGATCGCGAAGGCCGGATGAAGGCAAAGCCCGTTTACGAAAATGCCGCGCGCGGGTTGGGCCTGGAATCTCAAGGCGAATTTCAAAAGCAGCTCGCAAACTCAACCCCAGTGCCGGTTTCCACCGCTCCTGGGTTGCCTGTGAAGCCAGGCCCCTATGTCGTCTTTGCCGATATCGACATTTCGGAATTGTCGCCTACGACGACTAGATTTCTTGAAGCAGTTGGAACCATTTTCCAGAGTCCGACTTTGGCTGAGGCTTTGCAGCGATATATCGACGTCGCCTCCAAGTTCACTGATGACGAAGTAAAATCGATCATGGATGAGATCGTCAACAAGCGTAATCAAAGAGCGCTGTCGGCCTTCGACAAATATGCAGATCAGTACAAAACGATTTATCTGCCGTGGGGCGCCCTTCATATGCCGGACTTCGAAGACGAGATGACGAAGCGGGGATACCGCATCGAAAGTCAGCGCATGTTGCCCATCGCGCGTTATCAAACGATTATCGATGCACTCTCTGGCCGCTTGAGTGCCAGCCGCCCGGTCAGTTGGCGCCTTCGACCTCATAGCGCCACAAGAAGTGGATAGGTTGCGATGCCGTCCGCCGGCCGACGAATGCAAGGTAGGCGCCGTACAAGGTAACGCCGGCTGCGGCGTAATTGTGCAGGGTCTGCAAGGAGCCGCAGGGCAGGAGTCCCGCCCACAAACCGTAACCGGTGCCGACGGCACCGAACAAGGCGCCCCAAACGCCACGCGAGCGGTACCAGGGTTTCGACCAAGCCGTATTTGTCATGAGCATGTTTCCCAAAATAGACCCATCCCCGGGTCAAGAAACATGTAGTGACGGGTTATGACAGCTGAGTGACGACCCGTTTGGCGAGGCCGCAAAAAACGGACGGCAGTCAAGCCATCAGCCAATCCGCCGCCCGTTGGGACCCTAAGACCTCAAGCGAGGTTGTTGATCGCCCAAATTGCCAAGACAACCGCGCCCGTTGCCATCAACGGCCAGAGCGGAGCCAGCAAGAACCAAATGGGGGATGGCGGTGCGCGCATGGTCAAGTACTCCTTCCACAGATCGACAAACTAACGTTTCCGGCAAATGTGACCCGGTTGCCGTAAACCGCCCGGGGGACTGCGTTTTGAACCGTTCTGCGACCCGAAATTGAGTCCCAGCTCATGATCAAAAACCTTCCAAACCAACGCCCGGACCGTGGCCCGAACGAGTTCGCACGACTTGCGTCGCTGGTTAATATGCACATTGTGCGCTTTATGACAAGTATGTGAACCGCACCAAGTGCGCTTTTTTTATTTGAGGAGGCCATACTTCACATTGTGACGGCCAGCCGGCCGGGCAAGCGAGGGTGTTCCGGCTGCACTTCCCGTCAAGAAGCGCGACGTTCAGCGTAACGCTTCGACGGCGGAAAAACCCTTACATTTACTTGCAAATGCTGCGTTACAGGGACAGCGCGACAGGACCCGATCATGCCTCCGGGACGGCTAAGGTCTTCGTCCAGTGTGCGCTGCAACATCGGGCCTGCGCCTGATGCATCAGCCAGGCTACTAGGCAAGGTCAGGCGGGCCTTGGTAGATTGGAGATGCCCTTGGCGCTGCCTGCCGACCAGGGAAATGCGCTCGGCGAATCAGTTGCCGGGCGAGAGTAGGGGTTGGGAAGGAAGCATTTTTGGACCTTGGTGCCGGCACCAGCCGGGGAGGTAGTTTGGCGCGCCCTAGGGGAGTCGAACCCCTCTTGCAAGAATGAAAATCTTGAGTCCTAACCGATAGACGAAGGGCGCCCACTGAGCCGGGGCAGGTTCTGGGCCGCCGGACAGAGGGGCGCTTATTATATGGCAGTTAGGCTTGAGGCAAGCCCCGGGGAAATAGGCCGCAAGACCTATCCAAAACGCCCCGTCAGATAGTCTTCCGTGCGCTGCACCTGAGGGCGCTCGAACATCGATTTGGTGTCGCCATACTCGATCAGGCGCCCCAAATACATGAAGGCCGTGTTATCGGAGACGCGTGCAGCCTGTTGCATATTGTGGGTGACGATGATGATCGTGTAGCGGCCCTTGAGCTCGTCGATCAGCTCTTCGATTTTGGCGGTAGCGATTGGGTCGAGCGCCGAGCAAGGTTCGTCCATCAACAGCACTTCGGGATTTCCGGCGATGGCGCGTGCGATACAGAGCCGCTGCTGCTGGCCGCCCGACAGACCCAATGCGCTTTCGTTGAGGCGGTCCTTGACTTCATCCCACAAGGCGGCGCCGCGCAATGCCGCTTCGGCGGCCTCTTTCAGCAAGGCCCGGTTGGTCACTCCATCGACGCGCAAGGGATAGATAACGTTCTCGGTGATTGACATCGGGAAGGGGTTTGGCTTTTGGAACACCATACCCATGCGCTTGCGCAGGGCGATGACGTCGATGGTCGAGCCATAAATCGCTTCGCCTTCCAGGGTCATTTTCCCGGTCGAACGCATGCCGTCGATCAAATCGTTCATGCGGTTCATGCCGCGTAGCAGGGTCGACTTACCGCAACCGGATGGACCAATCAGGGCGGCGCACAAGCCCTTTTGAAATTCCAACGAGTTGTCCCACAGCGCGCGCGCTTGACCGTACCAAAGGCTGAAATCTTCGACCTTCAGACTTATGCCCTGCTCGCCTGTCTTGACATGATAGGCCGTGGGTTCGAACTCGCCTGATTGTGCCGATCTTGTTGTAGCTGCAGCCATAGCTCCCCCGGGAATTAGAACTGACCAACCTGGTAGGCACGCTTCAAGCGCGAGCGAACCTGAATCGCAAACGCATTGAGGACGAGCACCAGAGTGATCAGCAAAAGTGTTGTGACAAACACCATAGGCCTGCCTGCCTCGGAATTACGGGACTGGAAACCGGTGTCATAGATGTGAAAACCCAGATGCATAAAGCTGCGTTCGAGATGTAAGAACGGCGCGGTCAAGTCGACGGGCAATTCCGGCGCAAGTTTGACGACGCCCACGATCATCAAGGGCGCTACCTCTCCCGCTCCGCGGGCCATGGCCAGGATGAGCCCCGTCAAAATCCCCGGGGCGGCTCGTGGCAATACGATGCGGGCGATGGTTTGCCATTTCGAGGCGCCACAGGCGAGCGATCCTTCGCGCATGGAACGCGGCACCGCCGCCAACGCTTCTTCGGTCGCTACGATCACCACCGGAACCGTCAACAAAGCGAGGGTCAGCGACGCCCACAACATACCGCCGGTGCCAAAGGTCGGACTGGGCAGTTTCTCGGGGAAGAATAACTGATCGACCGATCCGCCGACGATGTAGCAGAAGAATCCCAAGCCGAAAACGCCGTAGACGATGGACGGCACGCCTGCGAGGTTGTTGACGCAAATGCGGATGAACGCGACGAAGGCGCCCTGGGTTGCATACTCCCGAAGGTAGAGCGCCGTGACGACCCCAAATGGTGCGACCGCCAGGCTCAAGAGGATCATCATCGTCAAGGTGCCGACGAGAGCGGGCAGAATGCCGCCTTCGGTGTTGGCCTCACGCGGTTGCTCCGTGATGAACTCGAACCAGCGCGCGCCGTAAATCGACCATTTCTGCCCTTCCGAAAGATTGTTCGCCGGATAAAAGCGAACCAGTCGTGATAGGGGCAAAGTCTTGGTTTGTCCGTCTATAGCCTCGAGCGTTATCGACACGGCTTCATCGGCCTGACGCAGCAGGGAGGCTTTGTCTGTCAGAACCTTGTACTCGGCTTCTTGCTCCCTGGTGAAGCGTTCCGATTGCGCTTTGGCGGCTTTGACCTCAAGGCTGGATTCTCCATAGTTCAAAACCGCACGCCGGACATCCAACCGCGATTCTTCGATCAAGCGGTTGATCTCGGCTATTTCCACTTTCTCCAATCGCTCAATCACCAGGCGCCGCTTTCCGGCATCGGCGTGGGCCTTTAGAAGCGGGCCGATTTCGGGTTTCGAAATTTTGGTGCCGGCCGTGTCCAATTCTTTGATGCGCCCGACAAACGGCCCCCATTCAAGGCGTTCGATAAAGTAGATGTCTTTTGGATAGGCGACGGAATTGGCATCGAAGTCCGCAATCCAAACAAAGTCCTCGCCGAAAAGGTCATAGTTTCCCACGCGATAAAGCGTGCGTTCGACGATTCCGAAATCGGTCTTGACCTTGTCCCGCACACTTTCGCTTTTCCCCTCCAACTGTTCCGGGGAGGGTTTGAAAGTTTCCGTTCTGAACACCTCACCGGCGACCAGCTTGCCGTCCGTCGTGGTGACGACCGCAAGGGGCTGGGGCCAGAATGTCGAGGCACCCACATAGATGATGAACGCGAGGAAGCCCGTTATCATCGCCAGACCGGCAACCAGTGCGGCTCCCATGAGCCACACGAACGGCTCGCCGCGCGCGGCCAAATCGCTGCGTGCCAGGCGCCTGGGCTTTGGTGCGGAGATTGTCATGGGTTTACCCTGCGCCTCACAACTGCGCCGCGCGTTTGCGATAGCGCTGACGCACCAGCTCGGCTGCCGTATTGATCACGAAGGTCATCACAAACAGCACCAGCGCACAGAGGAACAGCGTTCGATAAAGCGTCGAGTCGCGAACGGCTTCTGGCAGCTCGACGTTGATGTTGGCAGACAGGGTGCGCAGACCATTGAATATGTTCACATCGAGAATGGGCGTGTTGCCGGTGGCCATGACGACGATCATCGTTTCGCCGACCGCCCGGCCCAAACCGATCATGATTGCGGAAAATATACCCGACGCTGCCGTGGGAACGACAATCCATGCCGCGGTTTGCCACTTCGAGGCACCGCAAGCGAGCGAGCCTGATCGCAGGTAGTTGGGAACGGCGTTCAACGCGTCTTCCGAGATCGTGTAGATAATTGGAATTTCCGCAAAAGCAATCGCGAAGGCCACGACCAGCGCATTCCGCTGCACGTAGGTGTCGATCAGTCCGCCGCGCGCATCGTAACCCACCTCGTTCAACAGCAATGAAAGCCCCCAAGCCAAGCCAATGCCAAATACCAGAATGACCAGCCATCCCAGCAATTCACCAGAAGCGGCCAAAAGTTTCGGCAACTCGCGAAGATTGCGCCGGTAGGTGGCGTTGAAGAGCGGCCTTGTGGCCAAGAGAACGATAACGAACGATGCCGGGATGAGGATCAGAAACAGAAAGGGTTGCGCCGAGCCTTCGCCCGATGTCCACTTTTTGAAATCGCCGCCGAAGAAGATATTCTCGACAATGGGCCCAAACAACCGGCTGAGCCAAACCGCCGCCAAGATCGCCAGAAAATACGCGAAGAGTTTCGGCGCCCCGTCCAAGACATTGGCGATTGGCTGGGGCAGCAATTGCCACAGAAATGACAGTGTAATCAATGTCAGCGGTATGACGCCAAATCCAATGACGATGGCGGCAATCCAATTCTCGACAATGGGTGACAGCACGAGAGCTGCCACAAATCCGATGACAACAGACGGTAAAGTCGCCATCAACTCCATCACCGGCTTGACTACCGACCGGGTCCGCGGTGGCAGGAATTCCGAGGTATAAATCGCTGCCAAAAGCGCAATGGGAATAGCAAGCATCAGCGAATAGATCGCGGCTTTGAATGTTCCGAAAATGAGCGGTACCAGCGACAATTTGGGTTCGACAGCGTCCGTTCCGGCCGTCGATTGCCACACAAAGCTGGGCTCGCTGTAGCCCTCGTACCAGACTTTTCCAAACACCGATTGCAGTGTCGTTTCGGGATGGGGAACATTGATGCCCCACAGCAAGACGCGGCTGTTGCGTCCGATTGCGAGTACCCCGTCGTCTTTTGGCGCAAACAGCGTGGCTTGGATACCGTTTTTGTCAGGTGACCCGGGCAACTCCAGCAACGTGCGTTCGGTCGTGCCGTGCCGGACCCAGATGGTGCCTGTGGCATCCGTGGTCGTAAACATGCGGGTGCGTTGGCTGACGCGAATATCGGTGATCGCCGCCGGTTGCTTCACAAAATCCGCGTGTACCTTGGTGAGCACGATTCCGTCTGAGGTGTCTTTGGACTTGCGGTCGACGCCGAACCACAACGAAATGGATCCATCGGATCCCCCGACAATGATCGAGTTCTCGGCGTTCATATATGTCAAAGCGGTCACTTCAACGCCGGGCTCTGCTACCTTGACGGTCTCTGCCAGTTGAGGATTGGCAAAGTTGCGCGTGTTGTAGCGGTAGATCGTTCCATCTTTCGTCGCGACAAGCACGCGATCGCCGGGTGTGTTCAGCAGGATTTTCGTCACGTCTTCAGGCTTGGCCTGCAACGGAATTTCGGCATTGGATATTTGAGTGACGCCTTTGCCGGTCATCATATTGAGCTCGGTGTAGGCCTGGCTCAACCGCATCTTTCCGGTAGCGTCCAGCGTCACAAATGTCTTGAGAGGACGTTCGGCCGTACCGCCCAGCCGATAGTCGGCCTTCAAGATTGCGATACCGGGTTCGGCAATCGCGACGGGGGCGTCGACGGCAATGTCCACGCTTGTGCGTCTGTATTGCCCGGGAATACGCGAGAATACGTGGGTGCCGTCGGTGACATCGCGCTGGTCCAGCTTTCGTACGTTTGCTGGCACTTGCGTGGTTGGTGTCACCGTCGCCGGCAAATTGAGTTTTGCGGTGCGGATTGTGCCGTCCGCAAAGCCGAACAAGACGTCATCACCGCGCAGTGTCGCTGCAAATGCGGTCGCTACTTGTCCGCCAAGGTCGAAACTCGGTGCTTGAATTGGTGCACCGGTTCCGACGTGAAATGCTTTGACCTGACCATCGGCCTGCAGGTCGACAGCAATTGTTTGGTGTTCGTCCATTTGCGTTTGAAGGAACACGGCCGTGGATGCATTCAGCGGATACGATTTCGTGCTGACCACCTTGCCGCCATCAAGCAATGGCAAGCACACATAGATCAGGAACGCCATGATCGTGAAGACTGCTATAATGACCAGAGTGCCGCCGATCGAAATGCCATAGCGGGCAATTACGTCGGCATAGAGCACCGAAGATTTGGTTTTCTTGTCGCGCTGATAAACGACCGAAGCCGGCCGCTTTTGTGGCGCCGGCGCGCTGGTGGCCTCTTCAGGCTTCATCTGTTTTCCCCAATAACCCCGGTGCCGCGCTTTCTGCCCCCAGATACGCGAAACCCCGGCGGCTGCAAAGTGCAGCCGCCGGGGGATTCTAGTTTTAGGTCCTAGTTGCCCAGACCCAACTTGCTACGATCTTCGGTCGCAAACACGTAAGGCATTGGAAAGTAACCGTCTTTCGTTGTGCCCGCTTGTCCGTTCTTCGATAGAACGAACTTCAAAAACTCTCCGCGCAGCGGATCAAGCGCCGCTGTCGGGTTCTTGTTCAGGTATACGTAGAGGAAGCGCGAAATCGGATACTTGCCCGAATACGCATTTGCCTGGCTAGGTTCATTGCATTGGCCGTCGCGACCCGAGATGGCGATGGCTTTGACATCGGCGGTTTTGTAACCAATGCCTGAATAGCCGACCGCAAACTTGTCCGAAGCGATGCCTTGGACCACGGCCGACGAGCCAGGTTGCTCCTTGACGGTTCCCTTATAGTCGCCATTCGCAAGCCCCACTTCCTTGAAGTAGGCATAGGTGCCCGATGCCGAGTTGCGGCCGAAAAGCGAGATCGCTTTGCCGGCATACTCACCCGCCACACCCAATTGATCCCACGTTTTGATATCGGGCGACCCTGTATTGCGGGTCACGGAGAAAATGCCGTCAAGCTGACCCAGAGACAAACATTTCAGCGGATTGTCCTTGTGCACAAACACCGCCAGCGCGTCGACTGCGACTCGGACTTCCGTTGGTTTGTACCCATACTTGGCTTCAAACTGATCTTTCTCAGCTGGGCGCATGGCGCGCGACATCGGCCCAAATTGCGCCGTGCCAGCGATCAATGCAGGCGGCGCCGTTGAGGATCCTTTGCCTTCGATTTCAATTTTCACACCGGGATAGATTTTCTTGAAGTCCTCCGCCCACAGAGTCATAAGATTGTTTAAGCTGTCTGAACCGATAGACTTGAGTGTTCCCGAAACACCCGACGTCGATTGGTAGTCCTTGAAACGCGAATCGACCGCGTCAGCGCTCAAGGCGGTACTCGCCAAGAACGTAGTGGCCAAGAACGCCGCAAAACCCAGTTTCTTTGTCATGAGTGAACCTCGTTTGAAATCGCATGTGCGAGCAACGGTTACCTGGGCAACCAAGCTCTCACAGCCAATGCGTAAACCACGCCTGAGTGAAGCTTTTGTGATGCTCACATAGCAGACTTACTTCAGTGCCGCAGACACACAGCCTGTGCCGAGAGATCTGTTATGATTCAAAGGGTTGCCGATTTGGTACGATTTGTCGCTGTGCGCATTAAGCCTGTGGATGATGACGTCGCATTGCGAGTGAAATCTACCGCCGCGCGAACACCATACGGTCGGTCACAACCGCCGCGCATGCGCCAAAAATTTGTGCGACGACGAAATAGGGCACCGAGCTCATGGCGATACCTGCAAAACTGTCCGACAGCAT
>JAWXBO010000102.1:0-4435 GCA_034440175.1 Alphaproteobacteria bacterium | reverse complement strand
TAGTCAAGCGGGTGAGTGAAATTTGGATCGGTCGCGCCGCCACGTATTACATTTAACATTACAACGGCGTCCAGCGCGGTTGCCGCTTTTCGATGAAGGCATTGATGCCTTCTTGGGCGTCGGCCTCAGCCAAGTTTCTGGTCATGGCTTCGCTGGCGAAGATGTAGGCTTCGGTTAGGCCCATTTCGAGTTGGCGGTAATAGGCTTCCTTGCCGATGGCGACGCTGACGGTGGATTTGGAGGCAATGTGGTGGGCGAGCTTCAGAGTTTCAACGCGCAAGACTTCAGCAGGCACAACACGATTGATGAGACCGATTTCCCGGGCGCGGGTTGCTGGTATCATGTCCCCTGTCAGCAACATCTCCATGGCTTGTTTGCGGGCGACGTTTCGCGAAAGGGCCACCATGGGGGTTGAGCAAAAGAGGCCGATGTTGACGCCGGGTGTGGCGAAGCGTGCGCCTTCGGTGGCGATGGCCAGATCGCAACTCGCGACGAGTTGGCAGCCGGCGGCGGTGGCAATGCCTTGGATCTGCGCGATGACGGGCTTAGGCAAGCGGACAATCGTTTGCATTAAATGGGCGCATTTGTGCATCAGGCGTTCGAAGTAGTCGCGGCCATGGTCGCCGTCTTGCCAATGCGGCGTCATTTCCTTGAGATCATGCCCGGCGCAGAAGGCCGGGCCATTGGCGGCGATGATGATGACTTTGACTGCGTCGTCGTGGTGCACCTGATCCAAGTCTGCCTGCAACGCCGACATCATTTCCTCAGACAACGCATTGCGAGCGTGAGGCCGGTTGAGTGTCAATGTCAGTACGCCGCCTTCGCGAGCGCTGAGTACGAGAGCTTCGGCCATCATTGCATTGTCCTCGATAGCGTACCTGACATAACACAATCTTTCGTCTTGGAGTGAGGTCGCAACTAAATTCGCACTAGTCCTGGGAGCGCCGGCGTCCCGCCGGCCCTTTTCAAAGAGCCGGCGGGGCGCCGGTGCTCCCAGGGCTGGCGCATTTCCACGGATAGTGTGGTAATTTGTTACCACACAAAAAATTCCGTGCAATTTCGCCGCATTTAGAGACTCCGCATTGACACATGCACAGCACCCCTATATCCACGCGCCTTCATTCTGGACCACCAAGACGGAACACTTACGTCCATGTCGACCTATTCGGCCAAGGCGTCAGAGATCAAAAAAGACTGGATACTGATCGACGCCGAAGGGCTTGTCGTTGGGCGTCTGGCCTCTGTGATTGCGACACGCCTGCGCGGCAAACACAAACCCAGCTACACACCCCATATGGATTGCGGTGACAATGTCATCTTGATCAACGCCGACAAAGTCGTGCTGACCGGCAACAAGATGACCGGCAAGGTGTTTTACTATCACACCGGCTATCCGGGCGGGATCAAGGAACGCGTTGTCGGAAAGATTTTGACCGGCAAGTATCCAGAGCGCGTCATGGAGAAAGCGGTTGAGCGCATGTTGCCGGGTGGGCCTTTGGGCCGCCGTCAATTGGGCCACCTGTTCGTCTATGCAGGAGCAGAGCACAAACACGAAGCTCAGCAACCCAAGACGCTCGACGTAAAGTCCATGAATCCGAAGAACGTGAGGCGCAAATAATGGCCGATGAAGTTCGCTCCTTCTCCGATGTGAAGGCGACGCTGATCAAGCGTCCAGTGCAAGAGGCCGCGCAGGCTGCCGATCCGGTCAGCAAGCGCGACGCGCAGGGCCGGTCCTACGCCACGGGACGGCGCAAAAATGCCGTCGCGCGAGTCTGGATCAAACCTGGCGCCGGTAAGGTGACCGTCAATAGCCGGGAAGAGTCGGTCTATTTCGCCCGCGCGGTGTTGCGCATGATCTTGCGCCAGCCGCTGGTAGTAACGGGCCGCGAGACCCAGTTCGATGTTGTAGCGACCGTTGTGGGCGGTGGCTTGTCGGGTCAGGCCGGTGCCGTTCGTCACGGTATTTCGCGGGCGCTGGTGTGCTATGAACCCGAACTCAAGCCGATCCTGAAAAAGCACGGCTTCATGACACGCGACAGTCGCATGGTGGAACGCAAGAAGTTCGGCAAGGCCAAGGCCCGCCGCAGCTTCCAGTTCTCGAAGCGCTAAGCAAAGCACAGTTTCCGCGCCACGCGGATGTGAGCGGGGTAGAGGGCGTTCCGGCAACGGAGCGCCCTTTGTTTTGGAACAGGGCTCACACGAAGCAACGAAGATACGAAGGCATGGTTTCGTTGTTGAACTTCTTCGTTCCTTCGTTTCTTCGTGTGAGAAATTCTGTTACTCTAAGTCGAAGAAAATGCGTTGAGATTCCACGATGACCGCATTCAGATGAAGTGGAAAGCGCATTCAAGGCCGCCAAGCCGTTGATGAAGTTTCTGTGTGATGCGCTTGATGCACCGTTTTAGAGCGAGGACGTGATGCGCTTTGCCGTTGCTGTTTGGCTGATGCTTGCGAGTGCGTGGGTGTGTGGTGCGGCGGAGCGGGAGCGTGGCTTGGCTGTTGGTGG
Organism: Alphaproteobacteria bacterium; assembly: GCA_034440175.1. Taxonomy (GTDB): domain Bacteria; phylum Pseudomonadota; class Alphaproteobacteria; order Micropepsales; family Micropepsaceae; genus SZUA-430. The sequence goes on along the minus strand of JAWXBO010000102.1, from coordinate 1,929 downwards.
TCTGTCACGCATCTACATGCTCATCACGCCGGACCGGCAGAACGTACCCTTGCCGCTTCTGATTGTCTTTCACGGTGGCGGACAGACGGCTGAGCGGGCGCGCGTTTACACCCGGTTTGACCGTGCGGTCGAGGGTGAGAGGTATGTGGTCGTGTACCCGCAAGGACTTGGCAACAATTGGAATGATGGGCGCGCGGCTTCAGGCTTGACGGAGCGCGAGGCGTCGAGCGCCAATGATGTCGAATTCACAGCTCAGATCATCGCCCAGCTGGTGTTTGAGCGTGTTGCCGATTCCGGCCGCGTGTTTCTGGCCGGGGCGTCGAACGGTGGAATGATGGCGCTGTATGCGGGATGCGCGCTTGAAGGCCGGGTCGCGGGGATTGCTGCTGTAGTTGCCAATCAGCCGGCCGATTGGCGATGCCGCGCCGCTCGCTTGCCAGCGATTTTTATTCACGGGACGGACGATGAATACATGCCGTTCGCCGGCGGCCAGATCGCTGCGAAGCAGTCGCGGCGCGATTTGGGGCGCGTGCTGGGTGGTGATGAAACGATTGCGCACTACAGGCAGATGAATTCCTGCGGGGGCATCAAAGAGAGCAAGCGCCTGGACAACGACAAGCGCGACGGCACGATTGCCGTGGTGACAGAGTACGATTGCGCCGAAGCAGCGTTGAAACACATCGTCATCGAAGGTGGCGGGCATACATGGCCCGGAACGCGGAGCGGGATGATTGCCGAAAGAGTGCTTGGCCGCACCAGCAATGAGATCAACGCAACGGCTGAGATCTGGCAATTCTTCAAGTCCCTGCCAGAGCGTTAACGCGGTCTTTAGTGAAACATGAGATGCTGGCCGGTCAACGGAAATGAGTGCTCGCAAATGTCTAACGCAACCCGGCGCAAGCAGCCCCTGGTCTTGGTGTCGGAAGATTATAATCCTGACGTCTGGCAAATGCATGATGGGGAAAGCGAGAGCCAGTCCTGGCTTGCGGTGGCGCAGGATCTGTGGGGGCGCGGATGCTTTGGTCCAGGTCAACTCGATGCCATGCGCCAAGGGGCGGGCGGGTTGACGCTCGACAAAAAGAAGATCGTAGGGGCGGCCGGATGTTCCCTGGGTGGATTGGGCCAGGCGGCTGTCGAGTACGGCGCCTATATCGATGTCTTTGAAAGCGATCCTGAGGTGCTGGCTTATTGCCAGAGCAATGCGGGCAAGTTGTTGAAGGTCGCCGCGTGGAACCCGCTCGTCCCGAACTTGAAGGCTGAGCGGTATCATGCGCTCATCGCGTCGCGTGCGTTTTCGTTGACTGAAGATGTTGGCTTTCTCGCGGCCCATCTTTCCAAGGGGCTGAAGGCTGGCGGTAATTTGTTTGTCGATGAACTCTACGCGGCGGACGCATCGGCGGGTCAATTGATTGGCCAAGCCATCGCCGGTCCCGGTCAGAAGTTTTATCTGCATTCTCAAGATGAAATACTGCAGGCGTTCAAGGGGACCCATGCTGAGCTGCGATCAAACGCGTCCGCCAACGAATCTCTCATGGCTGTGATCCGCAAGGGACTTACCTACGGAGAGGAGTTGGCGCGTCTGTTGAAAGCGATCCCCCAACCGGTTGGCCGGCAGCGCCTGATGGCCTTCGCCAACGAGCTTCAGCGCGCGGCGGTGCTTTATCAAGGGCTTGAGAAGGGACTGGTGACGGCAGGGCGCTATATTTTCTCTAAGTCGAAGTAGTAACCACTATTAAAAATTGCTGACACAGACTTGTTCGGTTCGGGGTTTGAAAGTAGTAAGGAATTTCACCGCGAAGGCGCGAAGGACGCAAAGAAAAAAAATGGTGGGCGGGGACTGTCAGGAATTTTGTGTGGCGGGTCGGTTGCACATTTGAGTTAGGCGGCTTTCATTCGATCACCGAACATGACGGCGAATTGCGCTCTGGC